>JAZQJL010000023.1:0-18736 GCA_045541595.1 Lachnospiraceae bacterium
GGTTGGCAGGAATTTTTCCATTAGAACCGTTGCTGGGATTGTTTGCGTCCTGGGGTAATAATCAGAATAGTGGTGATGAAGTAACCCCATAGGGGATTTCTTTGAAGATTTGAGTGAAAGATTTTATACGCGGTATTTTTATTCTGAAATAATTCGACGTTCATGGGGTGGTTGAAGTTTTTTAAGGGTCATAATGTGCTTGCTTAGTTTTTATTGGCTCTATATTTGGTATACTATTACTTTTAACATATAATATTATAATGGAGGATTTTGTGGATACTTATATTGCTAAATTTATGAACTATAAATCTGATTGTAAGGTTATTGACTATTGTGTTTATCTAATTAGGCATACGGGTTTTTCCAGTATTAATCCGTTTGCGCCTATTGAACAGTTGGTACTGTATTTGACAGACAAGGGGGGGTATCAACTTAATGTTAAATCTATGGGAGAGTTTACGCAGCCACAGAAATGCAGGGGATTAATTTTTACTAATAATGGTAAAAGAGTAACAACAGAAGATTCAGGTAAATCTTACAAATATGTTCGAAAAATGAAAAATGGTTGTTGTACTGATTTTCAAGATTTTTCTGAAAGATTTAAATAACTTAAAAAGGAAGTGAAATTATGCTTTGCGTAGATGGTATTTCGTTCTCGTATCCCGGAAAAAAAGTGCTGGATGGTGTTAGTTTTATTGTGGAAGATCATGATATTTTTGCTGTTTTGGGGAGAAATGCGGCTGGTAAAACGACGCTAATTAATGTGTTGATTGGTTTGTTAGACCAGCAAGCTGGACAGATACTGGTGGACGGTAAGGAAATCACCTCTGCTAATAGTGCGCATTATGTGGGGGTTATGCGTCCTTTGGTAGATGTATATTTAAAAATGAGTGTCTATGAATATCTAACGCTTATGGGAACACTTTTTGATGTGCCAGGCAAGGAGCTATATGAAAAGATAGCGGTTTTTTCTAAGCTGTTTGATTTTGAGGAGCATTTATATAAAAAATTGAAATCTTGTTCTTTGGGAACGAAAAAGAAAGTGGAGTTTTGTGCGGCTATTCTTCATAATCCACGTTTTGTTATATTAGATGAACCATTTGATTCTATTGATCCCATAGTATGTTATGAGATGAAACGTTTTTTGACAGAATATGTACAAAAAGAAGGAACTGTAATAGTGACCTCTCACGCTTTGGATCTCATACAAAATTTTTGTAACAAGTACATTATTATTCATAATGGTGTTGTAGCAGCTTCTGGTAATACGCAGGATGCGGATCATTTGGAACAGGTTTTTATTGATGTGGTAGGCACAGGTGAAGAAAATGAGTAAAATTAAACAGCTAACTTGGTTTGGCGTATTTGTATCTCTTGGACAGTATGTTCGCGAAAGACATTTTATAACTTATATCATAGCTAATATTTTCAATTTATTTTTATTTTCTTTATTGTTGTTGCTTTATTATAACGGATATTTGAGCTTTGTTTCATTTACAGGTATTTTTATACTATTGAGGCTTATATCTGCACCTGTTGATGACATTGCTTCAGATGTTACTGCATATTCACAATTACAGATATATCCTTTAAATATTTTCGAAAAAATCTATTTACGTCTGATAACAAAAATTACACAGTTTTCTGAATGGGTTACTTTTATTGCGCTGTTTTTGATTTGCAGAAACTTGTATACGTTAGGCGAAGCTATAGCAATAATTTCAATACTAATAATGGCGTTAGAATTGGGGGAAGAAGTAATTTTTTTTAGTGTGTATTTAGTGAAAAAAAGGAAACTCATTTCCGGATTGTATTACTTGTTTTGTTTGGGTAACACGGTAATCGTATATTCACTTTGCAAAGATGCCGTTGTTGATGCAGGAACTTTAATTGATATTTCACTAATTTGGGTATTGTTGTCTGTAATAGCATTAACATTAATACACCTTCTGGGTTCTCGAATTAGAGCATTGCCGGCTTGCCCAACAAAAAAAAGTGTATTAAAACAATCGCTGACTACAAAGTTACTATTGACTTTAAAGCCTGATTCTATTTTTAGTCGATTGTACTTGCTGGAATTAATTATGATTTTTAAACATAAGTTTTGGAACATAATATCTGTGATAGGTTATTTAGTGATGTTTATGTTGTTAGAACCAACGATAGAGTCAATGCATGTATTGAGTATTTATTTTATAGCAGACTTGGCATTTCTAAACGGATTTAATATTTTTGGTTTAGTAGAGGATCAATACGTTGCTGTTTTATTTGCCACGGTACCTCACGGTACTTTACTGCGTAGCAAAAACGCTGCTCATGGTACTGCGTTGTTGCTTTTAAGTATGGCTATAACCCCTTTGCTTGGGTTGTATTTGGGTTCCTCTATAAAAGTTATTATACACACATTAATGATAAATACCTTTGTTATTTCTTTGGTGATGTTTTTGGGCTGTTTAATTTCTATAGCTCATTTTCACTTGTCAAATTCAAAGAAGAAGTATACTATTAAAAATATATTAATTATGCTGGGTATAACCATTATATGTTCGGTAATTTCTTCTTTTAGTTTTGCTCAGGGTACTATTGGAGGTATTGCTTCAGTTTTTATGGTTCTTACAGCTTGTATGTGTTTGTATTTTTCTTTAATTGAGACAGAGAATTTAGAAAAGTATTTTTCTAAAAGTCGCTGTAAGATGATTAAGAATTTATAGAGAATCCCTGCCCATAGTCTGGGTAGAGAGTTAAAGGAGGAAATAAGAGTATGTCCGCCACATTTATTAAAGGAAGCAAAGAAGTAGAACAATACTTCGGATATTTTCCATCCTTCCATGACGATTATATCGAGAGCATTGAAATTACAAGCAAGACCATTATTTTTTGCATACGCATGGAATCTTCCGTAGTAAATTTAAAGCCAAATGCAAATGAGAGAGTAAAACTGACCTTTGGAAATGTAAAGAAATTCTCCTTTGAGGGAGAACTTTATGGCTGTGTAAGCATAATATTGGATATGGTATTTGAAAAAAAGGAAGAAGGAATTATTACCAAAATAGAAACGTCCCTTGGTACGGAAGGAGTCATATATTCCGAGGATGTGTCCATGGAACTTCTTTCATAAGTTTTTAAAAACAGTTGACGGCAAAGTAATTATGTGGTATAAATATCTACATAGTTACTTTGCTTTGCTAAAGTAACAGCACGAATCAAACCTGTGACAAAGAGTAAGTACCTTTGACAGCACCGGTACAGAGAGCAGCAGAAGGGTGGAACTGCCGCACGAGTGGTCAGAGTGAATGGGCTTTGGAGGGCGACCTGAAAAATAAAGTTACTGAGTGAACAGTAAGCTAAAGGTAGGGAAGCCGGAGTCGAATCTCCGTTAACAAAACCAGCCTGTCAACCGACAACGGGGCGCAGGGCTTAAGAGGGTATCAGCAGGATACCAATACGGGTGGCACCGCAGGAGTTATCTCTTGTCCCGCGAAACTTTCGCAGTGGATAAGGGTATTTTTTTTACCCAAAGCTGCGAACAACCCATATTTAATTTAGAGGAGGAAATTTTTATGAAACTCAACAACGTGGATTTTGATACCTATTTTAACAATTATCCTGATGTAAACGGCTACTTCGGTAAGTACGGTGGTGCTTACATTGAGCCAAAATTAAAGGCCGCCATGGATGAAATTACAGAAGCCTATTTCTCCATCTGTCAGTCCCGTAAGTTCATCGCAGAGCTTAGAAGAATCCGTAAAGAATTCCAGGGAAGACCGACACCTGTGTCCCATTTAGAGAGACTGTCCGACGCTCTCGGCGGCAAGGTTCAGCTCTATGCAAAGAGAGAAGATTTAAACCATTCCGGTGCCCACAAGTTAAACCATTGTATGGGTGAAGCTCTCCTTGCAAAGTACATGGGCAAGAAGAAGGTAATTGCAGAAACCGGCGCAGGTCAGCACGGCGTGGCACTGGCTACCGCAGCAGCATATTTCGGTCTGGAATGTGACATTTACATGGGTTCTGTGGATATTAAGAAGCAGGCGCCAAACGTTGCCAGAATGAAGATTTTAGGCGCAAACGTAATTGAGGTAACCCATGGCTTACAGACATTAAAAGAAGCCGTGGATGCGGCGTTTGATGCTTACAGCAAGGAATACAAGGACGCTATCTACTGCATCGGCTCCGTTCTCGGTCCTCACCCATTCCCAATGATGGTCCGTGATTTCCAGAGCGTGGTTGGTATCGAAGCAAGAGACCAGTTCATCGACATGACAGGTCACCTTCCAAGTGCCATCGTTGCCTGTGTGGGCGGTGGCTCCAATGCAGCAGGTCTGTTTGCAGGATTTTTAAATGATCCGGTGGACATTTATGGTATCGAGCCTCTGGGCCGCGGTGAAAAGCTGGGCGACCACGCAGCAAGCTTAAAGTACGGTACCGAGGGTATCATGCACGGATTTAACAGTATCATGTTAAAGGATGAAAACGGGGAACCGGCTCCGGTTTACTCCGTAGCCAGCGGTCTCGACTATCCGTCTTCCGGTCCGGAGCATGCATTCCTGCAGGAAATCGGCAGAGTAAAGTACGATGTTATCAACGATGAGGAAACCATTGATGCGTTCTTCACCCTGGCCCGCTTAGAGGGTATCATTCCTGCCATCGAAAGCTCCCATGCGGTTGCTTACGGCATGAAGCTGGCAAAGACCATGGATCACGGTTCTGTTCTTATTAACCTTTCCGGCAGAGGCGATAAGGATATGGATTACATTTTAGAAAATTACGGAATTCGATAGTTTTTTGAAGAGGGGCGAAACGCCCCTCTTTTTATGGACTTTTCGCACTAATTTCTCTGCCCACTCAGTTGCTTTCCACGGGGGCTTGCCAGGCTGCCCACGAAGCGAGGACTATGGCTGCTTATTTCCATTTTGCCAAAACTCGGAACCGGTAGTGAGAGGTTGCTTTATAGAGATTTGGGTTGGCAAAACTGTCCTACGGACATAAACAAAAAGGCATACAGGCGCTCTTTGGCAAACATGTTTGCCAGAGTCGCCAGGTATGCCTTTTTAACGTGCTACGCACTTTTTGCCAACGCAAATCATCTACAATGTTGCTTCCGCCGGTTCCTCAAACAGTTGGCCAAAATGGAAAACACAGCCATATCGCTTCTTAGGTGTAGCCCGGAGCCACCGGGAAAGCTCTGAACGTGGGTTATCGAAATTGGTGCGAAAAGCAAAGAAGCTTTCTCAGCATATAGAATAATCCATTTCTTTTAATACTCTCATAATAACATCTACATTCTCATCAATGGTTTTTGTCCCATCTAATCTTACTTTTCTACATTGAATTCTGCTTGCACTGACCTCGACATCCCGGGTACTTTTGCCGGCGATAAGTTCTCTAAATTCTTTTTGCTGTTCATACATATCTCCGCCGGGTAAAACCCGTGAACCAAACCGGACCTCTTCCCGCTGCCGTACCCGCCGTACCCGTTCATCCGTCGGAACCTCAAGAATAAATACGATATCAATGGCGGACAGGATAGCTTCCTCCCAATTCATGGTTACTCCGGAGATAATGAACAGGGGATGGTTTTCGATGTCAGTATGAATTAGTTTCTGCACTTCTGATTTTGAATGCGGAACCGAGTAGGGAAGTTCTCCCTTGTGTTCACATTTGACATCATACCGATGTTCAAGAACTGCCTGCCGGGAAGCTTTCTGTTTCGGAAAATAGTAATCTTCCACATCTATTTCATAAAAATTCAGCTTCTTGCCGAGGGCATGGGCCAGTGTAGATTTTCCGCATCCATTCAATCCCATAATAGCTATGCCGTGTATCATATCATCCCACCACCAACTTTAAATTTATTGCAAAAATTATAACACACCTCCATAATTCCGTAAATAATCATGTATCCCGGCAAGGATGTCCCCACCGGGCAAATGGTTTTCGCATAGGTTTTCTTTCCGGCGTTCAGCACTTTTCCGAAGGCTCCAAGGGGATGGAAGCTTTCAAGGATGGATGCACCTGTGGTTTTGGCTGTCTGTCTGAGATGGAGGAAGAGTGAATGGTGCAAATGATTTGGAAGGTTCAAAAAGCGCGTGAGCGCTTTTAAAAAAGTGCAAGGGATGCTTCTGGACAAGCTTGCTTGTCTAAGAACATCCTTGTGCTTTTTTGAAGTACGTCCATCGGACGTTTTTGAATCACCCAAATCAAAACCAACAAAACATCCTGCTGCTTCCGACATCGAGTTACAGCAAAACCGCAGGTGCGTCCATCAATAAAAAGAAAGCTGCAATACCCTTGGCAAGCACCGTGAAAAGTGGCTGGGCCGGACAGAAACCTATGCGAAAAAACTCCGACGGCGGACATTTGGCGTCATAAATGAGGGAACGGCCTCATACACTACTAACAAAACGTGACAATCAGGTACGCTATGGAAAAGAAACGGGTGTTATTTTGTCTCCTCGTATTTCTGGCGGCATTTTTTGCCGGTTGCGGAGAAAAGGCGGAGAAACCGGAGAAGATAAAAGATGTGGAATATACCGTACAGGAGGAAAGCCGGGTGCCGGAGGAACTGCTGGCCAAAATGAAGGAAAAGCAGAAGGAACCGTTTCAGATGACCTATGCCACGGAGGGTTATCTTTATATTGCCAAGGGTTACGGCACTCAGGCAACCAGTGGTTACAGTGTCCGCATAACTGAGTTGTATGAGGCGGCAGAGGGAATTGTTTTTTCCGCGGAGCTTATCGGTCCGGGTAAAGAGGAACCGGTGCTTATGGTGGAAACATATCCGTATGTTGTGGTTAAAATCCGGGATATCGGCATGGACGTTTTATTTCAATAAGAATGGAGTAAAAAACAAGGAGGATTCGTATGGAACTGAGAAAAGAAAATATACACCGGGTCGGAATGGTGTGTCGGACCGATTCTTTCACGGTGGATGATGATTTTAATGTATCGGATGTAAAACCGGATGTGAAGCAGATTCTCCGGGAAAACGGCAGAATCAGGGTGATGGAGAAGCGGTGTAATGCAGGCCGACTGCATATCCGCGGAGTACTCCTGGCGGATGTGCTTTACATCGGCGAGGACGGCAACAGTATATACGGGATGGAAAGTGAGCTTCCCTTTGATGAGATGATACATATGGAGCAGGAGGACTGCTCCGGGGTGACTGTCCGGGTGGAGTTAGAGGACATTACCGCCACTATGATTCATTCCAGAAAATTGAATGTAAAAGCGCTGATTACGGTAAAAGTCCTTTGTGAAGAAGTAGAAGATGAGGTTGTAGTAACGGAAGCGGAGGGAAAAGGCCTGTTCGCCCGTGCAAAGGACGTGAATTTTACAAATCTTGCGGCTATGAAACGTGATACCATCCGCTTAAGAGAAGAAGTGTTGTTACCTGCTTCCCGTCCGAACATTAGTGAGATAATATACAAGGAATTGCATATGGCGGTTACGGAAAGCCGCGTCATGGAAGATGAACTGTCCGTAAAAGGCAATATGAATGTTTTTCTGGTATATCAGGGGGCGGGTTTAAAAGAAACGCCGGAATTTTATGAAACTACCCTTCCGTTTACCGGACGCTTTGATTTGTCCGGTGCGACTCCGAATATGATAGAAGATATTTTTCCGACCGTGGTGCAGGAAACTATCAGTACAAAGCCGGATGATGACGGGGAAGAACGGGTAGTGGAAGTGGAAGTGGTTCTGGAACTGGACATGAAACTTTATGAAGAAAAAGAACTGATGGTACTGGAGGACATCTACTCTGTGGCCGGAAATGTGGTGCTTCAGGGACAGCAGGAGCTGATTCCTCACCTGTTGCTGAAGAACCAAAGCATGGGAAGCTTCTTCGGAACCTATGAACTTCCGGCGCAGGATGTGACACCGATGCAGATTTCCTATGGCAGCTGCGAGGTTCATATGGAGACAATCACAGTGCAGGAAAACCAGCTTTTGGTGGAAGGAATGCTGGAGCTTAAGGTGCTGATGATAACCGGGTCCGATGAACGGCCGTATCTCGGAGTGAAATTCTATGCGCCGTTTAGCCAGAATGTGGAAGTGAGAGGTATAAATGACGACTGTACGTACCATGTGGTGCCGATGGTAACGGATTCTTCCTTCCAATTGTACCGCAGTAATGAAATTGAATGGAAAGCGGAAGTGAATTTCCAAATCATTGTGTTTTGCAATGAGTCGGAATATATGATGACCGGTGCGGAATTCCTTCCGTTTACGGAGGAGGAAAAGGCAGCGCAGCATAGTATGATTGGCTATCGCAGCGAGGACGGCGACAACCTTTGGTCCGTGGGCAAACGGTTCCATGTTTCCCCGGAAGCGGTGGCGGAACAGAATCATCTGGAGGAAGAAGTGATTCCGCCGGGAAAAATGCTGTTGCTGATTCGTAACATGAACCGGGAGGAATAACTTTGGCAAAAAGAAAGCCCGGAAATCTTACAAGATTTCCGGGTTAACTTATGTCTGCTTTATGCTTCTGTTTTGGTGGTACCTTCTGCAACTGCAACTTCGGAATCTGTTGCTGTTTCTGCAGTGATGCCGTCTCTCCAGTCGGTCAGCTTCTTCTGGGTGGCTTCCAACGTCTTTTTACAAATGTCTGGAAGTTCACCGCCCCAACAGTTGGTTGCTTCATCAAAGCCTTTCTGCAGTGCTTCTAACATGGAGTCTGCTTTGGTTGGGTCGTTGCCTGCCAGGGCCTTTGCGAAGGAAAAGAGACGCTCGGAGGTTTGCTCCACGCCCCAATAGCCGTCATCCGCTACTTCCTTGGCAGCTTCTGCTGCGATTTCATCATCTACTTCGATGGTGCCTTCTTTAATCATGTCGAAGGCGTCGGCCAGTGTGGTAAACTTCTGGCCCTGCTTTAACAGCATTTTCTCTACCAGGGTACGAAGCTGGGCTGTTTTTAATTCAGCCTCCGCCTTTAATTTTTCAATGGTAGCAGCATCGTATTTTGCTGTCTGCTTTTTGTCGGAAACCTCCGATTTTTCATATTCTGCTGCAACACCCTCTGCTAAAGGGGTGTTGGTTGCAGGCTCCATATTCTTTTTTTCAGTTTCTTTACCGATTTTAGAGTTTTCGTAATTGGCACCCATTGCCTGAGAGATTCCTGCGATATCCATATCATAATCCTCCTTTGTGTTCTAAAACAAACTATATGCCCTCCGTGGCTTCCATATTTGTTGCACTAAGTATATCGGCAGAAAAGGGAAAAAAGTAAAGACTTTTTTACTCCATGCCAAGAATATCTTCGTAAATCAGTTTGTGCCGTGGCGGCTGATAGAATTTTGTGACAAAGGACCGTTCCGCATAGCCGTGGTCTAAAAAGTATTCGGAGGCGTCGATGGCAGCATTGCCGTCGGTATAGAGACCGAATACGGTTGGGCCGCTGCCGCTCATGCAAGCACCTAAAGCTCCCATTTCCAGTAGCTTGGCTTCGATTTCTGCAACTTCCGGACAAAGGGTACGGGCCACCGGCTCCAAAATGTTGTCAAGATTAGCGCAAAGCTTTTTGATATCACCGGTTTCAATGGCGGCAAGGGCGGCATCGATATCCGGATGGGCAGCATCGGCAAGATTTAAATGCTCATAAACGTATTTGGTGGAAACGGAGGCTGCCGGCTTTACCAAGGTACAGTACAGACCCGGAGCTGGTTTTAATGGTGTTAAGATTTCGCCGATGCCTTCGGAAAGAGCGGTGCCGAGTTGGAGACAGTACGGAATGTCTGCACCGAGCCGGAGACCGAGTTTTTGTAATTCTTCTACGGACAGGCCCTTTCCAAACAACTGGTTCAACCCTTTTAAGGTAGCGGCCGCATCGGAACTGCCGCCGGCAAGACCGGCCGCGGACGGAATCTGCTTATCGATGGTGATCTGCACACCGCCTTCCACGGGATACGTATCCAGAAAAAGCCGGGCGGCTTTATAAATCAGATTGTTTTCGTCCCAGGTGACATCCGGGTAATGCTCCGGATTCAAAGCTAGAAGACTGATTCCCGGTTGCTCGGTTTTGCGCAGGGTAAGGGTGTCACAAAGGGACAGGGACTGCATAATCATCCGGACTGTATGGTATCCGTCCGGTCTGCGGTTTAAAACGTCCAGCGCCAGATTAATTTTGGCATTGGCAAGTACGGTAATCTGCTGCATAAAAATCCTCCTTAAGTGCGAATACGTTCATTTTTTATTAAAATCCGGAAAAGTTCTTTTATTATCGACAGTATAGCACAAACTTCAAAAAAAATATAGTAAGGTTTTGGAAATTTACCGTACCTTCTTTTTGAGGGAGGATTTGATAAGTTCCAACAATTTACTGCCAAAATACACAGTGACTTCGTCTTCGGAGGTCCCGATGCCGGCTTTCTTTGGGGCAAGCTCTGTATCAACAGGGAACTCCGGCAGCGCTTTGCCGTAGAATATCTTGTACAGGGTTCCTTTCGGAACTTTATCGATTTTCAGCTTATATTGTTCGGAGCCTTTCGGAATATAGTCATAGGTGGAATCGATAAAGCACAGGGAGGGATATGCAAGGCACCACCAGTTGTGACCGTTGCCGCTGCCTAAAATGACCTGGACGCTGTCGTAATAACCCGGCGGGAAAATAACGGCATCTTCGGAAAGATAGGTCTGGCTTCCGTAAATGCGGATAGGAAAGTACAGGTTTTGAACAGACACGGTGGCCGTATATTCAGCACCGAGTTCCGCCAGGGCGGCATTGGCAAGTTCGGTGAAAAATGCACACTGGGTTTGCAGCTGTGTCATGGCTTCTTCTTTAGAAGCTGCACTTAAGGTAGCGGCATTCAGATAGGGTAACAGTACATCCCGCAGGGCAAGTTTTATGGTCTGGTCGCGATTACTGTCACTGTCGGCCAGAATATGTAGCCGGATGACCTCTCCGGAAACCGACGGAGAGGAGGCTGTGCCCTCCCGGATGGCATCGGTAAAATCAGCAGCGGGCCGGGCGTATTCTTTTTTCGGAAGCTTGGCGGTGATGGCCCAGATGGTTAATACGGCAAGAAGGAATAAGGAAATGGCAATAATACGTTCTTTCATGGGGATGGTCCTTTCTTTGAATCAAATGTGTTCTGATAAGAGTATGAACAGGATTCCCGTTGCGTATTCAAAAATTTCCGCCGGATTTTTTCATTTCTCATTGAATTACTGCATAAAAGATAGTAAAATAAACGTAGAATGCGAAAATATGGCATAAGAAACGGAGGCTCGTTATGAGTAAGAAAAATGTATTAGTATTATTTGGCGGAAGATCTTCCGAACATGATGTATCCTGTGTGTCTGCTACCACAGTGATTTCCAATATGGATAGAGAAAATTATGAAATTTACATCGTGGGAATTACCAAAGAGGGCCGCTGGCTTTTGGTGGATTCCGTCGAAGAAATGAAGGACGGCAGCTGGGTAAACGGCAGGACGCAGGCCTTCCTTTCTCCGGACACTTTGGAAAAAGCACTGTATGTCATGGAAAAGGATCAGTGTAAAAAAATTAAAATAGATGTGGCTTTCCCTGTGCTTCACGGTTTAAACGGTGAAGACGGTACCGTGCAGGGCTTATTTGAACTGGCCGGCATCCCGTATGTGGGCTGCGGCGTACTTGCTTCCGCAGTATCCATGGATAAGTTATATACAAAGGTAATTGTGGATACCCTGGGCATCTGCCAGGCCCGCTATGTGGCAGTATATAAAGATGAGATTAAAAATACTTCCGTGTACGAAACCATTGAAACAAACTTAGGCTATCCGGTGTTTATTAAGCCATCCAATGCAGGTTCTTCCCGGGGCGTGTCCAAGGTATCCAACCGCGAGGAACTGATTGCAGGTCTTGCGGAGGCGGCAAACCATGACCGCAAGATTTTAGTGGAAGAAACCATCTACGGCAGAGAATTAGAGTGTGCCGTGCTGGGTGACGGAGCAGTGGAAGCCTCCGGTATCGGCGAAGTGCTGGCTGCGGCGGAATTTTATGATTACGAAGCAAAATATCATAATGCAGAATCCAAAACCGTAATTTCTCCGGAACTGCCGGCAGGCAAAGAAGAGGAAATCAGAGAGGCAGCGGTGAAGATTTTTAAGGCAGTGGACGGCCAGGGACTGTCCCGGGTGGATTTCTTCTTAGAGAACGGAACAAACCGCGTTGTTTTCAATGAAATCAACACATTGCCGGGTTTTACCTCCATCAGCATGTATCCGATGCTGTGGGGAGCAAAGGGCATTGACAAACCGGCGTTAATCAGCCGCTTAATTGAGCTTGCCCATGTGAGAGAAATCAATCTTTAAGGAGAAGGGTTATGAAAAATAATGCTCCAATCGGAGTATTTGACTCCGGTGTCGGTGGATTAACCGTTGTAAAAGAAATTATGAGAGCCCTGCCCAACGAGTCCATCGTGTATTACGGTGATACGGCAAGAGTACCATACGGCAGCAAGTCTGCAGAAACAATTACCGCTTACTCCAGACAGATTGCCAAATTTTTAATGACGCAGGAAGTGAAGGCCATTGTGGTTGCCTGCAATACGGTCAGCGCCCTATCCCTGGAAACCATTAAAGAAGAGTTTGCCGTGCCTTTTATCGGTGTGGTAAAACCGGGCGCTAAAATGGCGGCACAGGCCACAAAAAACAACAAAATCGGAATTATTGCCACGGAAGGAACCATTTCCAGCGGCATTTATGAAAAGTTTTTAAAAACCACAAACCCGGAGGTAGAGGTGTTTGGAAAGGCCTGCCCTCTGTTTGTTCCGCTGGCAGAAGAAGGCTGGCTGGAGGATACGGTAACAAAGCAGGTTGCCGAGCGTTATCTGGCAGAGCTGAAAGAAAAACAGGTGGATGCCCTGGTGCTGGGCTGTACCCATTATCCGCTGCTTCGCAGCGTTATCGGTGATGTGATGGGAGAAAACGTAACGTTGGTTAATCCGGCATATGAAACAGCCAAAGAGCTTTGCTACGTGCTGGAGGATAGCGGTTTGTTACGGGAAGAAGGCTCCCAGCCGGTTCACAAGTTTTATGTCAGTGACGGTGCGGAAAAATTCCGCCGGTTTGCCAATTCCATTTTGCCGTGTGACCACCTGGAAGTGGAAGACGTGGCTGTAAAAAGCTTTGAATAACAAGGAGAACTATGAAGAAACAGGTAGTAATTACCGTGCGGGGACTGCAACGGGCCGTCGATGATGATGAGCCGGTGGAAGTAATCAGTGCCGGCACGTATTTAAGAAAGGCGGATACCCATTATCTTTCCTATGAGGAAGCAGATGAGGACGGAAAAATTACAAAGAACCGCATCAAAATCACTCCGGAATCTGTGGAAATGACAAAGCAGGGCGGAATTACCACCCAGATGCTCTTTGTGAAGGGACAAAAGCAGTATGCCTGCTATGCTACACCCTTTGGTGAACTGACTTTGGGTATGACCACAAAATACATCAGTGTAACGGAACACGAGCAGGAGCTTTACACAAAGCTGCATTATGATTTAGAGATTAACGGAACGCATATGTCGGAATGCGAGCTGGATATTGACGTAAAGGAGTGTATGTCAGAATGAATATACTAAAGAATCAGACAAGCTATCGTTTGTCCGGAAGAGTTACCCGGCAGGAGGACGCGGTGTATCTTGGCTACTCGGCATCCTATCTGGAAGTTGTGTTTCGCGGAACAAAGGCAGAGGCTGAATTTTTAACAGACCGTCTGGACTGGGAGGAAATGCACCGTGCCTGGGTGGCAGTGTTCGTGAACGGGGAAGAATCCCCGTCCCTGCGCTTTCCGCTGACGAAGGAAAAAGAGAGGTTTGTGCTTTATGAAAGTGAAACACCAAAGGATGTAACTCTTCGTATTATGAAGTATTCCGAAGCTGCTTTCGGTGCGGTGGGAATTGCAGACCTTGTGGTGGAAGGAGAATTGCTGCCCCCACCGGTAGAAAAGGCGAAAAAAATAGAGGTAGTCGGTGACTCCATCACCTGTGGCTATGGTATCGAGGGAATCGTGGATAAGGACACCTTTACCACTGCCCAGGAAAATCCGTGGAATGCTTACGGATGCCGCATTGCAAGAGCCTTAGATGCAGAGTTTTCCCTGATTTCCTGGAGCGGCAACGGCATTGTTTCCCACTATGTGGATGAAACCGTGAATGAGCCCCGCAACGACGAAGCCCTGATGCCGGAGCTGTACTACTACGAAGACTATTCCGCAGACCTTCGCAGAGGCAAGAATAGAGCAGAGTTTATTAAGAGAGACTTTTCGGCCTATCAGCCACAGCTTATCATTATCAACCTGGGCACCAATGACGGAAGTTATACCCGTAACATTCCGGCCCGTGACCGTGCCTTTGTCAATGGCTATGTTAAATTCCTCCGCCAGATCCGGGAGGTAAATCCTGACGCCAATATCCTTTGTACCGTGGGCCTTATGCGTACTGAAACCAATGCTCTGGTGGCCGAGGCGGTAGAACGTGTGAATGCCTTCGGCGACAATAAAGTGTACTTTAAAGAAGCGTTTCTTCAAAACGGAGAGGTGGACGGTATCGGTGCTGACTGGCATCCGACCGAAAGCACCCAGAAGAAGTTTGCAGAGTATCTGTTAGATTTTATTAAGGAGAAGAAGTTAATTTAGCGTGAAATAAAGCCGCAGTTTCCTCAAAGCTTGGATTGGAAACTGCGGCTTTCCCTTTGCTCACAAGACCGTCTGAGAAGGAGAAGATAATCTTTGCTAAAAGAAAAAAACATCTTGCAGTATAAAATAAATCCCTGCTTTGAATTTTATACAAAGGCGAACCCTGGAGAAACGTCCTCTCTTAGCGAGGTGTCGCGACTTTAGTCGCACGAGCTTAGTGAGGCTACGTTTCGATGGTAGCGAGAGCGAGTTCGCACTGTATAAAATTCAAAGCAGGGATTCTTTTACATGATCCATGCAAGTTTCATTTTCTTTTAATAGAAGCTTACTTCTCCTTCTTAGCTGCCTTTGCTTTAAGCTTCTGCATAAAGCTGAGCTTTTCCGGCTTTTCTGCCAGACCGCCGCGGGCGCCCTTTACATCAATGATGTAGATACCGTTCATAACAGCCTTAACTTCCTTTTTGATAGGAATTAAGTCAAAGACCTTTGGTTCGCACATCAGGGACATAACTCTTGGGCCGATTTTTGCCTTAACAACCGGTACCTTGGAATTGCGCAGATACTTTGGAGTCTGCTCCAGTACCACGCTTGGGAATCCGGCTTCTTTCAGCTTCATTTTCTTTTTATCGATGACCAGAATAGAGTAGGTCTGAGCCCCCACCATCATATCTGCCTGAGCTTTTTCCTGCTTCTTCTGCATCTTGCTGCCGAAAATATATAATGCAACCAGTGCTGCGATTACAACCAAAACGATAACCAGTGTAACAATCATCCATGGTTCCATAGAATTTCCTCCTTCCTTTGTTTCAAACTAAAATTCATTGTATAAAATTTCCGCATAAATTGCAAGCGGATTATTTATTCTTTTGGGAAGGGTTCTTGGCAATATATTGCGCATGTCCCTTTAACATTTCCGTAATGATACCACGGCAGTAGGCACCCATGGCCTTGCGCTCTTCCTTGGAAAGCTGATCCGGATAAATCGGTTTGCCGTATTCTATGACACAGGTGGCACTTTTAATCCATGGGATGGAATTTTCAAATAAATCATCCGTACCGGAAATTGCCACAGGGATGATTGGACAGCCGGTTTTGTCAGCCATTTTTAAGGAACCCTCCTTGAACGGAAGAAGTTCTGTGCCCTGACTTCTGGTGCCTTCCGGAGCAATAAAGATGGAATAGCCCTGCTTGATGCTGTCAATGCCGTCTAAAATCATTTTCATGCCGGCGCGCATATCACTGCGGTCTAAGAACAGACAGTTTACAAGTGTCATCCACCAGCTCAAGAACGGTGCTTTTTTAATCTCGATTTTAGCAACGAAGCCGGTCAGATTCGGCACGGTCATGTAAGCCATCGGGATGTCTGCCAGACTGCGGTGATTGGATACATACAGCACAGCGGCATCCTTTGGAATGTTCTCCAGACCGAGTACCACCTTCCGGATACCTGCCGGAAAGGTCACAAACTTAAAACCGTACTTGACAAATTTTTGTGCAATGACGGAAGAAAGCCGGCGGTTTACCTTTCTGAGCAACAGAAGAATCAGGTAAAACGGCAGGGTTACGATAAAAAATATGAATAAATGTAAAAATACGAAAAAGGTTCTCATTCAAAGAAGCCTCCTGTTTCATCGGTAGTAGTATTGCCCGGGTCTTCCGGATCAGGTACCTCTTCTTCCGTGTTGCCTTGGGATTCTTCAGGGAAAAGGAGTTCCCAAAGTTCTTCCGGGGTTAAGCCTTCCCAGGTTTCCGGATTGTTCGGATCCGGTTGTACCGGAGGCTTTTCCTCCGGAGGTAAAGGCAACGTGTTGTGCGGTACTTCGTAGTACTTGGACGGATACAACGGAAGTCCGGTGGCGGTGTCTAAAATATATCCGCCGGTGGCCGGATTGATATACGGCTCGTAGAAGCAAACCGTGCCGTCCGGATTGAAAATCAGCTCTCCGTTTTCATCACGCACCGGAACCTTTGGAATCAGGGAGCCGGTTTCGGTGATGACTTCCAGCCCGAAAAGATCCCTTTGCGGTTCGGTATAGAGAATATTGCCTGCGGAATCGGTAGCAAGCGTTCCGTTTGCATTCCAAAGCGGTTGCAGGAAAACCGGAGATGCATTGTAGTCTAACCAAAGGTTGCCCTCTGCATCAAAATATGGCTTGGTGTAACAGATGTTGCCGTTGATATCCAGTATATAATTGCCTTCGGCATCGTAGACCGGTTCAATGAGAAAGGCGCTGCCGTTTACTTTGATTACATTGCCGGCAGTATCGCGGATTTGCTCCTTTAAATAAGGGAATCCGGTTACTTCGGAAACCCAGATACTTCCGTCGGCTTTGTAGTACAGTTCAGAACCGAGCGTGACTGCATACAGATTGTAAAAACGGTCTGTATGAAGGTCAATTAACGGACGGTCTTCCAATTCTTCAAGAGTTTGACTGGCCGGAGTGCCGTAGTATTCTTCCAGGGTTAAATTGTTTGTGAACAGATAGTAGGCCAGCGGCACCCCCACGTAGCGGATGTGCCATGGCTCATAAGCATAGCCGGTAATATGTTCCTTTTCCTGCGGATAACGAAGGATAAAGCCGAACCGCCAACAGTTTTCCTTTAACCAGATACCTTCTGCCGTAGTAGCAAAACGTTCTACCAGACCAAATCCGACGGCTGCACAGGAAACGTCGATGGCGAGGCCGGTCTGGTGCTCGCTGTTACCGGGTGCGGCGGAATACAGGTTGGTGTGGCGGATACCACGGTTAATTAAATTAGCACCGTAAATATCATATTGGCGGTCGTAGGAACGGTATCCGGACATGCCATAGATGGTAAGGTTTTCTTCTGCCAGGGCAGCAGCATATAATTCTTCCAGTGCCTCTGCCGCTACTTTTTTTAACTTACGTTTGTCTAACGTCATGTCGCTGAATCCGAAAGGAATATCCGGTACTACCAAATCATCCGGACGGTAAGCCTCTGTTAACGGATAATCCCGGTTAATAATAAAATCCAGGGTAGTGGTATCCGTATTTACTGCTACCGGAGCAGGAGGAACCGTTGGGATTGGTGTAGGACTCGGCGTTGGAGTCGGTGTTGCGGTCGGACTTGGTGTTGCGGTCGGAGTCGGAGTGGATGTTGGTGTTGAAGTCGGAACACCCGGTGCCTGCGTTGGCTCAGGTTCGACCGTAGGATCTGCAACGTTGTTTGGATTCTCTTCCGTAATGGACGGAGTTGGAGTGGCCGCGTCGGAAATGGCAGGTTTTGATGTGGGTACTCCCGCCTGGGTAGTACCGGGTTTATTGCAACCGCCAAGACAACAAATGGCTGATAACATAAAAAGCATAATCATTATATTCCTATTTTTTATCATTATATTCCTCGATTCTGAAGCTGATGAAAATTACTATCTATATGTTATACCACAAAAACTTCAAATGTACAAATAAAAAAAGAATAAGTTTTTATGGAATTTGCATAAAATAAGGAAAAAACTAAAATTTCCGTTGACTTTCGGGAATTTTCGTTGTAATATTGAGGAAATAAAGACGTTGATGAAGACAGTAACCGTTTTTGGAAAGGCACAGCGAAGCCGGGACAGTGGGAGCCGGCGGCAAGTACTGGACGGCGAATATCCCTTCTGAGTTGCGCTTCGAACAAGCTTTGCTTTAGTAGTCTGCGACGGATTCCACCGTTATATGGATAGGATATCAGGTTTTGGCATTGCTAAGACTTCGTATGCGAATGGGTGGTATAACGAATGGTAAGGCTCTTCGTCCTGTTTGCACAGGATAAGAGCCTTTTTTATTAACCATTATGTAGAAAGTGAGGAGCGAATCATGTACAAAAAAGTTGACGCAAGCATGAATTTCGTGGACAGAGAAAAAGCCGTAGAACTCTTCTGGAAGGAAGAAGGCATTTTCGAGAAAAGCATTGAAGCAAGAAAACAGGGCAAGACCTATACGTTCTATGATGGCCCGCCTACCGCTAACGGTAAGCCTCATATCGGTCATGTTTTAACCAGAGTTATCAAGGATATGATTCCTAGATACCGTACCATGAAGGGTTACATGGTACCACGTAAGGCCGGCTGGGACACTCATGGTCTTCCGGTAGAAATCGAAGTAGAAAAGCTT
>JAZQJL010000024.1:0-5157 GCA_045541595.1 Lachnospiraceae bacterium
TCTATATGTTTAAAAAAGTAAAGGAATATTTCAAAGGAAAAAATCCGTATTTAATGGCATCCGCAGCAATCGTCATTGTTTCAATGGCGGTCATATGCTGGATTCTGAAAGAGGAGATGTCCGAAGTGCAGGAAACAGATACAGTAGATGTAGTTTCTGAAGTGGTTATGGAGGTACAGGAATCTGAGATCCTAGAAGAGGTTGTGAAGGAAAGTGAAGCTTCATCCCAGGAACCAGACTCCAAACCGGAATGCGTAATGGAAACACAAATAGTACCGACAGAACCGGTACAAAGTACACCGGAACCGCAAAGCACACCCGTAACGGAAACAACACCCACACCGGAAGCAGTAATTACACCTGAACCTAAAAAGGTGACAGAGCCGGAAGAAATAGTATCTACGGAGGTTGTTCCAGATACGCAGCCAGAGGAGTGTGTACAGCAGGAGCCGGAAAAGACACCAGAGCCAGAAGTAATACTGGAGCCAGAAGTAATACCGGAGTCGGAAGAAACACCTGTGCCGGAAGTGCTACCGGAATCTGAAGCCCCTCATGAGCATAGTTGGATGTTTGAATCCGTTTTTCAGGAACCGACCTGCAGTAATGGGGGCTTGGAAAATCAGATTTGTGCACATTGTGGAGAGACCAGAACCGTACCCGGTACTCCAACCGGAGAGCATGAGTTTGTGGTAGAGACTAAAGGAGATTGTACCAGCACCGAAGTGGTTCGTTGTGAGGAATGTAATTTCAGGGAAATCCGTGAGAAAGATTCCTCTAACCACATCGATGTAGAAGATGGTATCTGTTACGGATGCGGAGCAAAAACAGAATAAAAGGATAAGTCTTTAAAGATTAACAGACTTAGCGGGAAGGAGGACTATGTTCAAAAAGTTTTGGACAAAAATAAGTTGCATCTTTGTGGCCGTGATGATGTTCATGCCGATATCGGCATATGCAGCTTTGGCTTTGACTGCCAGTGAAATGAGTCAGTTTCCCAATGTTACCGTAAGTCCGGACGGTTCCGGTATGGCATGGACTACGGACTTATGGGACAAGACCGATGAACGCCTGCCACTGGGATATACCATTGATATGGGCGCAGAGTCTGCCATACGGGAACTGAAGGAAGGTGAACATTACTACGCAAAACAGGCAGTAGGGAGTGTTACTATCGGTAAATGGGTAGTAGCTCATTCACCGGGACAGTGTATCCACGATACTCCAACTAAGGACAGTTTTGCCGGATTTACCTATACGAATGAGATTTGTCGTAGATATTATAACAATGGCTGGTTTGCTTATTGTGCAGACTGTGGCGAATTGGTAGCCTATATGCACATTTACGGAAAGAGCAGCACTATGGAAAAGATTACTTCCATGCCGGCTTCTTCGGTATATGTGTATCTCTGTCCGTACTGCAGCCATTTGGAGCAGGGCTCTAGTTATCAGCATGTATGTACCGGAATTTCCAACAATAAATATCGTGTTACTTATAGACCCAATACACCAGCTGATACTAGTGTGGAAGGATACATGGCGTCAACCATGCACATGTACGACAATGCCGATACTTATAATGGGGAATTCGCAGCGTTAATGGGATATGCTGATACCCATTTAAGAAAGAACAGCTATTCTTGCGAAGGCTATGTGTTTATAGGATGGAATACGGAGCCGGATGGCAGAGGACGGTCTTTTACGGATGGGCAGGAAGTGCTGAATTTAAGTAACGAGGATAACGGTATCGTCAAGCTCTATGCGCAGTGGCAGAAGTCCGAAAGCACCTTGGCGCTGGATGCCGGTGGCGGTTCCTATAACGGTAAAGCAATATATGAGCAGAAGCAGCGATATGGTACCACGTATACGGTGGATAATGGAAAGCTGGTTCCGCCGACAGGTCATAAAGTAAGTTTTGTGACCAATGGTGGCAGTGCGGTAGCAACCATTACTACGACCAGAAGCTTTTCACATTGGGAAGAGCAGGCTGGGTTTGCAGGTAAGTTTCGGGATAATGTGTATGCTTTCCTTGGCACAAACGGAAGTCGGGATGTATTGAAAGCGCAGTACGTAAACAATAGTTTTACATTGCCGGACAGTCAGAAAGACAATGCTTCTTTAGCTGGCTGGTATGATAACCCGGAGCTGGGTGAGGATAGCTTCGTTGGAAAATCTGGGGATGAAGTGGTAGTGGACAAGGATACCGTCTTGTATGCCAAGTGGGCTACCCTTACCCTGTGGGCATATGATGACTATACTTCCCACGGAGGAGTGGGAGCCGTGGACTTGACCTGGGAGCAGAAGGATGGTAGGAGCAAGTATTACCGTCTGTTCCAGTCTATGGATCAGAGTAATTGGAAAGAAATCTACACAGGAAACAATATTGGAAACAGTATTGCCGTTTCGGAAACCTATGGAACGGATAAACAGAGAAAGACCTATACGGTTCCGTATAACGGATTTTATACCCTGACAGCCTATGGCGCCAAAGGTGCCGATTACAGTTCCTCTTTAGTAGGCGGTAAAGGCGGCAGTGTGACCGCAACTTACTGGTTACGGGAGGGAGATGTGCTGACCTTTTATGCTGGTAGTGCCGGAAGTGGTGTGACTGGAGGCAATAACGGAATCGGGGTAACCGGTGGTATCTCTACTACTAATAACGGCCGAGGCGGTGGTGCAGCTACGGAAGTACATCTCACCAGAGACGGTGTAAAGAGTGTTCTCTTGATAGCAGGAGGCGGAGGCGGTGCCAATGTAAATTATTCCGGTGGAGTAGGTGGTGATGCCCTGACTGGCATAGGCAATCAGGCTGGTGAAAGTTCGGATTATGGAGGAGGCGGCAGCGGTGCAGTGGGTGGAAGCAGCGGAGGTTCGACCGAAGTCACTACCCCTTCCAATTCCACAGACTACGCGTTTAAGAGTAATCTTTCCAATAACCTTTCTGCAGGAACCGTGCAGGTTTATGGTATGGCAAAGGAAGAAGAAACGCCTACGCTGAAGAAAGTAACAGGTACCGGTCAGAACAACTGGAAAAAGATTACCAGTATGGGAAGTTTGTCCAGTACCTTTGCCTCTTCTTACAGCCTTTGGTATGACAATGAAGATTGCTGGTTTGGTGGTGTTTCTACAGGAGGTGCCGCCGTTGGGCAGGTGCCGTATATGGAAGCCCAGGCAAGAGACGGTCTAAACATGTATTTAAGTAATACGTATGAGACCAAGGGAAATACCAGACTGTTAATCGGTTGCGGTCTGTACCGAGAAGACTATGGAGCACCGGGACACACCATCTTACAGTTAACGGTAACCAATGCAGAGACAGGCGGAGTACTCTACAGTAATACGCTGTACCATGGTTATTCTGATAATAGTCAGGCAGGTATTGCTGCAGTAGAGGATATCGATATTTCTTCTGCCAAAAAGGTTATGGTACGGGTAACATCCAGTACCGAAGCTACCCAGGAAGATACCCCGGGGCATAAGGTTCAGCTATATTTTTCTGATATTCTTTTTTATGGAAAGACAGTATCTACCGCCGGGCCGGCAATGGGCGGTTCTAGTTATATCAATACCGGATTTGGATGCAAAAATCAGGCTTCCAATGCCGGTACCAATGCAGGAAACGGTTATACCCAGGTAACAGGAACGGATATCGGATATAAGGAAGAAACCAAGCTGGATGATGTACTGGCAAAGGATATGGCAGCACCGGGAAAGATTACAGAGTATGAAAGAGCATTATGCGCTGCGAATCGGTATCGAGTGAGTCTGACAGAACCGGAAGATTACGGCACAGATTATTATCATAAGGCAGAAAGTTTTGCAGAAGGCAGTAATACCAGACTGGCAGTTTCCAATATCACCAGGAATACCCTGACTACCGGTGTGAAAGGCTACCGTTATTATGTAGACAGTAATGCAACCGGAACGGCAACAGCAAGTCACAACTGGACTACGAGCAGGGTTATTGAAGTAGCTGCAACAAGTACAGCGCAGTACCTGCATGTAGCAGCCGTGGATGTGGCAGGAAATATCGGTCCTACGACTAATATTCCAATACCAAAGTCTGACTATGTTGGTGACGAAGAGATAACGGAAGATTATTTTAAAGCAGTTCCGCCAATGACAGATATGATATCCGTGGAAGATACGGAATATGTTCATCCAGTATCTGCCAATACCTACTATGTAAAGGCAGATGGAGTAACGGAGCATACGATTTCTGGAGCCGGATTTGTGGATGGTAAAGCGACCAATGAGTATCAGGTAGATCATATAAGGTTGGTATCTACGGTAGGTGCAGCAAACGAATGGTTCCAAATCAAGGTTCCGAAAGTGACGGTTTCAACGGGTGATAAGAATTTTACCAATGCCGAGTTACAGATGGATGTATCTAGGGAAGATTTAGCATACCTGATTCCTGATACCGCAGAGGCAGAAAGAACGAATCAGGCAGTGAGGGTAAGTCTGGAGCAGCGGTTCCATGTAGACAGCGTTTTGGATGGACAGGTCATAGAAGTCTATCCGAGAGCAATTGCAGAGTACGAGGATAAGGAATATATCTCTGAAGAAGCGAAGGATAAAACCCATAAGGTGATCTTAATACCGGATGCCCAGGCACCGGTGGTAAGCGGTATAGAAGCCTTACAGAGTGCAGGCAGTATCGACATGACGGAAGCAAGTAGGGATTTTGTGATTAGTGCTGCAGATGATGGAAGCGGGGTAAGAAATCTTACGGTAACCATTACCAATCTGGATAATACCCTGAGTAGAATCTATACCTCCGATACTGGCATCCTCACCGTCACCATGGAAAAAGAGGATTATCTGTTCCTGGGAGACTTTGTGGTAAGTGTAGCAGCGGTAGATAATGTAGGCAACAATATCAATATGGGAGCTGACAGTCTGGCCTTTACGTTGGATGCAGAGCTGCATAGAGCACGAGAGCCCCATGACGGAGCTTTTAAAGCAGGAGACGGAGCTGTTCTGACAATTACGACTGGCGGCTATGCGGATAAGGTGATTATTCGGTTTCCGGAGGAACTGTTAGCGTTAAATACGGACTTGAATAAGGAATATGTGTATGAGAATCCGGAAGCTATCAAGATAGAAGTCTATGAATTTAGTATCCCATTGGCTACGCTAAGCGGAAGTCGGAGGCCA
>JAZQJL010000025.1:0-5741 GCA_045541595.1 Lachnospiraceae bacterium
GGAAGATCGAAATCGTAGTAGAAACCGGTATCGATGGACGGACCGATTGCCAGCTTTGCCTCCGGATACAGTCTCTTTACTGCTTCTGCCAGTACGTGGGAAGCGGTGTGACGATATGCAGCCTTTCCTGCTTCATCATTAAATGTTAAAATGTTTAATTCTGCGTCAGCATCAACTACGGTTCTGAGGTCTACCACCTGACCGTTTAATTCAGCGGCACATGCCATTCTGGCAAGACCTTCACTGATGTCCTTTGCGATGTCGATAATGGACATTGCGCTTGCATACTCTTTACAAGAGCCGTCTTTTAATGTGATTTTCATGATAAAACTCTCCTTTCTTTTCTGCATGTTTTCATGTAACAAAAAAACTCGCCACTTCTAATACCTGTTGGTATCAAAAGGGACGAGCTAACAATTTTACCCGCGGTTCCACCCTGATTAGAGGAAAAATCCTCCCGGCTTCATTTATGATGGTAACGGAATCACCGGGACGCTTAAGTCACGCCCACTCAGAGGTGGTCTTCTGCCATTTCCGGTTAGAGTGCTCTCAGCGAATGCACTCCTCTCTGAAACCTTTCATGACGTACTCTTCTCATCAACGTGTTGATTTTATGAAACTTTATTTAGTATAGCACCGGACTATTGATTTTGTCAATGTATTAAACCAACAAAATTATGCACCATTACCTTTTTTTTCACATATCATAACACAAGAAGAGAGAATATAACTTGGAGATTTCCATGGATACTTTAGTTTTACTGGCACTGCTTGCCACCCTTGGTACCTGGTTTATCACAGCCCTTGGTGCGGCAACGGTTGTCTTTTTTTCCTCCCCGAATCCCAGAGTCCTAAATCTGATGCTGGGATTTGCCTCCGGCGTCATGATTGCAGCCAGCTTCTGGTCTTTACTTCAGCCGGCCATTGAGCGGGCGGAAGCCGCAAACGGCCTTCCCGCTTATGTTGTGGCCACCTTAGGCTTCCTTCTCGGAGCCGCCTTCATGTGGGGCTCCGATAAAATTGTCACCCGGGCGCAAAGCCGCGCCAATGCTGTCACCGGTAAGCAAAACGAAAAGCTGAACCGTATTATCCTGCTGGTGCTTTCCATTACTCTGCACAATATTCCGGAAGGATTGGCTGTGGGTGTTGCCTTCGGTGCACTGAGCCGGGGCCACTACACAACAGAAGCCTTGCTTGGTGCAGTTTCGGTTGCCATCGGCATCGGTCTGCAAAATTTCCCGGAGGGTGCCGCCGTCTCCCTGCCTTTACGGCGGGAAGGCTATTCCCGGAAGAAAAGCTTCTTTCTCGGTCAGGCCTCCGGTATGGTGGAACCTATCGCCGGAGTGCTCGGTGCTCTGCTGGTGGTCTATGTGGAACCGCTTCTTCCCTATGCCCTTTCCTTTGCCGCCGGAGCCATGATTTTGGTTGCCGTTCACGAACTGATTCCGGAATGTCAAAGAAATAAGGATGCACAGCCTTACACCGCCACCACCGGTATTGTGCTTGGTTTTGCAGCCATGATGCTGTTGGATGTCATGCTGGGATAACAGAACAAAGAGTTCCGTGCTAAAAGAACTGACCGCGAAGTTTATTACTCTCCGGTCAGTTCTTCTTTAAATAACTTGTCAGCCAGTACCTCGTACTCCTGAATTTTATTTGTTTTTACCAGTTTCTTTATGAGTTTTTCCTGCTTTGGAAACTGCCGGTTCATAAAGCCCCACAGTTCCTTCATTTTGAATAAAACGTTGTTCCCGTCACCGTTCATCTGCTGTAAGTAGCCTTCCAACAGCCGGTCGTGAAAGGTTTGCAGTTTTTTTACGGAAACCGCATAGCCGGACCATTCCCTGCCCTCTGTCCTGCATGTTTCATAAGCCTGCAATTCCTGCACCAGTTCCGGGTTGGCCATCAGCGGCCGGCCAAGCATGAACTTTTTTACCGTCGGAAACAGGGTTCGTACTTTTTTGTAATCCTCCAGCGTCCAAACATCACCATTGTAGCAAAGAGAATGATTGGTTTCCTTTACTGCATCCCCAAAGGCATCCAGATGAGGTTCTCCCTTATAAAACTCCTTTTGCACCCGGGCATGGATGATTAATTCGGACAGCGGATACTGATTATACACCTGTAGAATGTCAGCAAATTCCTCCGCAGAATCCAGTCCCAGCCTGGTTTTTACGGAAATTCCCGGATAAAGGTCATCCGCTTTTCTCACCGCAGAAAATACTTCATCGAAAAAACGGTTCAGCTTCTCCGTATCCTCCAGAAAGCCGGAGCCTTTGTGCTTGGACACCACTGTTTTAGAGGGGCAACCAAGGTTTAGGTTTACCTCGTTATAACCATACTTTTCTTTCAGTTCTCTTGCCGACCATAAAAACAATTCCGGTTTGTTGGTCAGTACTTGCGGAATCAACGGAACTCCCGTGTTGTTACTTTGCACCACATCCCTGTGTTCCTTGGGATTTACGGCATGGTGCTGGTTAGGTGCAATAAACGGAGTGAAATAGTAATCCACACCGGGATAACAGGCGTGATGCACATTGCGCAGTGTATATCCGGTCACTCCTTCCATGGGAGCAAAATAAAATGTAATGTCTGACATTGACGCTTCTCCTATGCCGTGGTTTTGTTGTCCTTGCCTGTAGTAAGAGGTTTAGTATGTGCCAGAATGTGTTCTGTATAGTTTACATCCTTCGCCACACGCTCCCGGCCGTTTTCATCTGTTTCCACTAAATCCTGCAATAACATCCGTTCCACAATTGCAGCAGCTCCCTGAATGGTCTTCAGGCAAGGTCTCTTTTTATAATATTCTTCGGTTCGTGCCTCCGGAGTTGTGTCCCCGAGAGCAATCTTCTTTCCGCCTTTGTTCAGTCCTAACAGTTCCCGGCAGATATAAGTTCCGCCGTTTTCTTTTTTAAATTCTTCTGCCAGTCGTTGCACCACTTCGTAATTATTCTTTTTGGCAGTCTGATCTTTTCCTTCCACGGAGCCGGTCAGCATTCCTGCCACCAGGAACATGCCATTGGCTGCCCCGCACACTTCCCGCATGCGACCGATACCACCTCCAAACGATGCAGACACCCGCAGGGCAGTTTCCCTGTCCATACCAAACAAATCTGCATACGCAGCAAACACGGACTGACTACAGTTAAAGCCTTCCAAAAATAAATCTACTGCCTGTTCCGTTCTTGATTTCATACCCTTTACTCCTATATTCCATATAGCTTAACAAAAGCCATGCACTTAATGTCATGGCTTTTGTTTTCTATCCTATTGGATTTATTCCTTACTGAAGCTTAAACTTGTGAACCTCGTTATCCAGTTCTTCGGATACCTTCTGGTTCTTGTTTGCCTGCGCTTCCAAGGTCATCATGTTCTGGGTCAGACCGGATACGGTTTCAGTAACGCCGGCAACACCCTTGGCGTTCTCTTCCATCGCAAAATCCACTGCCTGAATGGCATCATCCACCTCTGCAATGGTTCCCTGAAGGGAAGCTGCCTGTTCTTCAAAATGTACCATGGTTGCCTGAAGAGATGCTGCATCCTGCTGATACTCTTCACAGGTTTCCATCAGCTTATCATAACCGTTCATGGCTGTGGTTTCAATGAAAGTTACCATGTTGCCGGTTTCTGTGGACAGCGCATCCACTGCTTCCATAACCGTCTTACTTACTTCCTGAATCTTAGCTGCAGCATTTGCAGAATTCTGAGCCAGTTTACCGATTTCACCTGCAACTACGGCAAAACCGCGGCCGGCCTCGCCTGCTCTTGCCGCCTCAATGCTGGCATTTAAAGCAAGCAGATTGGTTTCTTCTGCAATCTCTAAGATGTTGCCGGTAAGTACTTCAATTTCGCTTGCTGCCTTGGAGCGTTCCATTGCCTCTTCTGCACGCTCTGCCATTTCTCTGGACTTATCCTTGGCTTCCACTTGCTCTGTTGCAGCGTCTGCCTTAATTCCCTGAGCTTTTTTGTTAATCTGAGTTGTATATTCTGCACCGCGCTTAGCATTTGCAGCCATATCAACGATGGCCTCATTCATGACGCTGACAGATTCGGTTACGTGGTCAACAGATGCGGATGTTTCTTCGATTGCCGCATTCATTTCTTCCATGGTTGCGGAAACATCTACAATACCTTCTTTTGCATCCACCATGCCGTGAAGCATAGTTACGGAAGCGTCTGTTAATAAAGCGGAATTGTCTGCCACGTTCACCATAATTTCACGGATATAGGCAAGCAGACCATTGATTAAACCGCCCATTACTTCCATTTCATCACCGGTACGTACCGTTAATGTCTGGGTTAAGTCACCATCACTGTGAATCAGCTCGTCCAGCTTATCATTTACCATCTTGATGCTCTTTACAATACGTCCTGTTGCAATATACAGGAAAATCAAAGATACGGTACAGCCAAGTAACACTACCACAGTAATCAGCATTTTTAAATTATCTAACTCTTCCTGGAAGCCGGATGCATCGTAGTCAACGCCCAATGCACCTACAACTTCTCCTCCGAAATCAGTCAGCGGCACGTAAGAAGTAACCAGGCACTCTCCTTCGGATGTATCAATTTCCGGAATTGCAAGGATTTCGCCATCTTCAAATACCGTCTTCAGAAAATCATAAGATTCAATAAACTCCTCACCGATAGCTGCATGGTCTTCCGACTTATCAGCGTCTACACCGTAATAAACCGTAGTTCCGTCGGTATACAGAGTATACAAATATAACACATTACTGGATTCCTTAATGTCAATCATCTGATCACGGATACCCACATACTGTGTTAAGCGCTCATCTCCCGGTTCAAAGCGGGCAATGACATTTTTATCAATCTGCTTTGCTGCCAGCACACCGATTGCCTGCGCCTTGTCTGCCGCCATGAGTAACAGTTCGCTTTCCATGCTGGAATAAGCAATGGTACCGATGCTGATGGACACCAGTGCGATACACACTGCAGCAATCAGCATAAATTTCTGACGAATGCTTAAAAATCTGATTTTTCTCTTTCTCATAAGTAAACCCCTCCTATTTTGTCGTACTTCCGAAACCGCCGTTGCGGATTTCTGTCACATCATCATCTTCCGTAATTCCGAACGGTAGAAAAATTCCCTGGGCAAAGCCGTTGCCGGCAGCTAATTCCAGTGTTTTTCCTTCGTTGGAATCGTTTGTTAATTTTATAAAAATATGTCCTTCGTTATCGGAATAATAATAGTCACTGTCAATAATACCTACCGTATTGTTGAGCTGTAGCCGGTATTTAAACCCCAAACCGCTGCGCGGGAATACCGCCAGCACATAATCTTGTCTCATACAGGCTCTGATTCCGGTTGGAATCTTAATTGTGTCACCCGGACCCAGTGAAAACTCCAGCGGACTGTAAAAATCATATCCTGCTGAGCCTTTGGTAGCCCGCTTTGGTAATTTTATATTCTCATAAACCGAAGCCGCCGTTTCTTTCTCACCACCAAAGGTATCCAGCCAGTCTGCAAGGAATCGCTCACGACTCACTTTCTCAAACCTTGCTATTCTCTCCATCGCCGTTCTCCCTTATGATATATTCTGTCTAGCCCTCTTTTAAGCAGTACAAGGGCAGGCTGTAAATTTGCCGTTTTGACAAATCTGCAGCTGCCCTGCTTTACTTTTTATAATTCCTTTAAAAATGCCACATAGCCCTGCTTTGCTTCATAAACGTCGGACTTGCTGACAATCTCCCAAGGAGCATGCATATTTAACACAGGC
>JAZQJL010000026.1:0-9066 GCA_045541595.1 Lachnospiraceae bacterium
AAGGCGCCCCCGAAAAACTCGTTTCCCGGAGACCCCCTTACTGCCCTTTTATAAAAGCGTCCTCTGGGCGCTTCGGCAACTAACTTCCAATATACATTTCCATTTCCGCCGTTGAGTTATAGTAAAACGTAGAGGGCACCCATTAATCACCTCTGTGGCAAGGCGCTTGGCAAACCCTCCTGCGAGATTTAAGAGTCTAAAAAAGAAAATATACGAAAAGAAGAGGACTGCAGGTCTGCAATCCTCTTCTACTCCTCTCGCTATCTCAAAAACGCGCCCGTATGGGTATCTGTTGCAAAAGTTACCGCATTGTAGAGTACCAGAACGTCGGTCACTCTGTACTGTGCCATGAACTGGGACAGCGGCATATTAAAATACCGGAAGTCGACAAGATAAACCTTTGCATAATTGCCCAACGTTAACGGTGCAAAGCAGTGGGAATAGGAATCCTTGATAATAAGCAGGGTTCCCTTGCCCTCACTGTTGGACGCAATTTCCGTCAGGGCATGGTTGCCATCCAGATAGTAAGAATACTTGTCCTTCTGACTTAAATATTCATCATTGTATAAAGAATCAAACTTTTCTGCCATATCCACCGTCATCTGAATTTTGGATGGCGTATTTGGCAGTGTAACGGTATGCATGCTGTCCTTGCTGATTTTCAAATTCAGTTTGGAATACACCGTACCAAGGAATTCATCAGACACCTCGGTAAAGGTGGCATCGGACAAAGCCGGAACCTCAAAGCCCTTGGCTTCACAGAATGCCTGATATGCATAAAATGCACCAAGAGAGGTCCAGTGATGGTCCGTCTTGTAGTAGATGTACTCCTCTGCATGCTCCTTTAAGATATCACGTACGTCAATGGCAACACCCTCCGGAAGGAGTCCGTACACCTCGTCAATCATACCGTTCTGGTCAAATCCTTCCGCAAATGCCGGAAGTTTATTGAGTAAAACTTCAGAAGCAGTCGGCACTAACATTACCTTTACCTTGTCTGCTCCGAGGCGCTTTGTATAACGGTCCACAAACTGCACCAGATAGTTCTTACTCTTTTCTAACATTTCAAAATCTATTTCTGAATCTTCATGGCGCTCGATGAGATAGCCATCTTTGCCCATGTACACTCCGTTAATATCCTGCTTGTTCAGTGCCATTTCTGTCAGAGTTTTTAACTGAATCCACTCATCACGAAGGAAAAACTGGTCGGTAATATACTTTTCGTAATCCGACATAAATTTGCCTTCAAATAAGCTTTCTACGCTAAACTCAGGCGCAGTGGCCAGCATACGGTTCTCGTTTTCTGAAAAGGTACGGTCGGGCCATACAAAGGTCACTGCCGTAAATCCGAATACCAGTAACAGGAACAGGATAATCACGGACTTGGAATATTTTCTTGTTTCCATAAATAATTCTCCTTGTTTTCCGTAGGAAAATGCCCGCCCGCTTATGCGGGCAGAGAATTTATCCTCACTATTAGAATCGGAAATATAAGAACGGATTGTATGTTGCATCTACTAAATATGCGGTAGAAATAATAAATACCACGGCAACGAAAGCCAGCTGCAGTACGGTAGACACGGTGCCGCCAAGGGAAATCTTTGCCTTGCCTGTCACCGGTCCGTCTTCTGTAGCAACAGCGTTCTTCTTTCCTTCCAGAAGATTCGTAATCTTCATTGCCCACTGTCTCGGATACGGAGTGGAAGCTAAAATCAATACAATCAGCATTACCGCATAGCTAAGCAACAGGTACATGGTTTCTCCGTTTACAAATCCTGCACCGGAAAGGCCAAACATAGCCTTTAAATACTGTATTACTTTTCCCATATCGTCAAAGGCAAATAACGCCCAGCCTACCCAAACAATAACCAAGGTATAGACATGGGAAAAAATCTTATGCTTCTTTAAGAAATTTAGCCAAAGGAACTTCTCTAAAATGAGGAACACTCCAAAGTAGATGCCCCAAAGAATAAAATTCCAGCTGGCACCATGCCAGATACCGGTGGCAAGCCACACAATGGCAATGTTTCTCATCTGTATTTTTAAGCCCTTTCTGTTTCCGCCCAGCGGAATATAAAGATAAGAGCGGAACCAACTGCCCAGGGACATATGCCAGCGTCTCCAGAACTCTGTAATGCTTCTGGAAATGTACGGATAGTCAAAGTTCTCAAGAAAATGGAAGCCCAACATCTTACCCAGACCGATGGCCATATCCGAGTAACCGGAAAAATCAAAATAAATCTGGAAGGCAAAGGCAGTAATGCCAAGCCAAGCCATAAGTACCGGTACTTCGCCAACGCCTCTTGCACTGATCATATCCCAAAGAAGACCAATGTTGTTGGCAAGTAACACTTTTTTACCAAGACCGGTCATAAAACGCATTACGCCGGTGGCAAAATCATCTAACGTTTCTTTTCTGCCCTCTAACTGTTCCGCCACCGTATTGTATGCTACAATAGGCCCGGCAATCAGCTGCGGGAACAGTGCCACGTAAGCACCGAAGGAAATAATATTCTTCTGCGGAAGCGCATCTCCGCGATATACGTCCACGGTATAAGACATGGTCTGGAATGTATAAAAGGAAATACCGATCGGCAACGCCAGATTCAGAAGCGGAATTTCCACTCCCGGAATCAGATTTAAGTTGCCGATGATAAAATCTGCATATTTAAAAAAGCAAAGCAGCGCCAGATTAATAATCATGGAAGACGCAACAAATATCCTGGCTTTGCCCAGTTCACCTTTTTGCTTGTATTTATATACCAATAAACCATGGGTGTAGTCTACAAGCGTAGAAAACAGCATAATTACTACATAGACCGGTTCTCCCCAAGCATAGAAAATCAAGCTTGCGATATATAAAATTGTATTTCTTAGTTTTTTGGGTGCTATAAAATATAGTAGCAACACAATCGGTAAATACCGAAACATAAATAAAATACTACTGAATACCATACGCTCACCTAATTTCAAGATTTGCCATATCGTTTAACACCAGTTCCGCACAGCCATGATGCTCCGAGCCCTCGTTCTCATAAACGGAAAGTGCTCCTGTTGCGGTAACGGATGTACCAACAGCAATCTCTTTACTGATTTTTTCTAACATATCCCATTTAATGCACACTATACTGTCTTTCGTTGATACCGGCGCCGTTTCATCAAAAACAAGGCGCAGCCAGATATAGTTTTCTTCTGCATCAATTGCTTCTACAATTCCGGTAAAAGTTACTGTTTCTGCGGACGGACTTATGCGAAACTGCGCCTCGCCTTCTAAATCATCGCCGGTTTCGGAAGTCAGTGCAATTCCGTAATTTTCTCCTGCCTGTTCCTGCGTTTTGCCCGGGTTTTCGCTATTTTCTCTTCCGAGCACCAGGGCTCCCACACCTGCAAGACCGATGCAAACAGCAGCCATGGCAGCAATTCTTGTGGCCCTTGCCACCCAGTTAACTTTCATTACCTTTGTTTCTTTTTCTTCTGTATATACAGCGGCTTTTTCATAAATGCCCGCAATAAACTCTTCGTTGGACTTCATACTTTACTCTCTTCTGAAGCGGATGCTTCATTCCAATTTACTTTGCAATTTCAGCAGCAACGCCTTGCGCGCCCGATGGGCCAACACTTTAGCCTGAGGTTCTGTCTTTTCCATCACCTTAGCTGCATCTTTTAATTTCATACCCTCAAGTTCAGTTAAAACTAAAATTCTCTGATACTCTTCCTTCAGACCATCCAATGCCCGGTACAGTTCCTCCTTACCTTCCTGCTCCAATAAGTGAATTTCAGGGCTGTCAGAACCGGACATGGCGGTTTCTTCTTCCCCGTGGAAATCCGTCAGAACCTCTCGCTGGGACTTTCTCACATAATCCACCGCCTTATGATGGCCGATGGTGTACAGATAGGTTTTAAAGGATGCCTTTCCCGGCACAAAGCGCTCTTTATGGACATATACTTCCACAAAGGCGTCCTGCGCCAGGTCCTCGGCAATTGTAATGTTCTTTATTATTTTATTCAGGTAATAGATCAATCCGTCCTTATAGCGGATAACCAGGCGTTCAAAACCTGCATTATCCCCCGCAAGGAATGCGGAATAATCCTTTTCGTCATCTAACATGGCGGTCCTCCGTCAAAACTATACAAAGTAAAATACGCTTACCTTATATTTTAACACAGTTCGACCTAAAACCGCAAGTGGAATACATTGTTATCGATTATTCCATGATACCCAGGTAGCTCTGAAGAGCATAGATTGCATTCATATTCATCTGCTCATAGTATGCTGCAATCTCTTCATCAGTACTTAAGCCATAGGAAGCCGGATCATCAATAGCGCCGCCAAGGATGGAGAAGCAAACGTAGTCACCTACCTGCTGTACTACTGCGCTCTTTACTCTTGCTTCGTTCATTGGGTACTGGAAAGACTCTTCTACTAAATATGTCTTATAATCTTCTAATGCCTTTACTACGTTTGCAGCATTGCCTTCGGTTGGGTTTACCAGAATTAACTGATCTACATTTGCAGAAATCATCGGAACTTCAATGATGATATCCTCTACCCACGCTGCATCCATCTTTAAAGTATCTGCCATATAAGTGCTAAGGTATGCTTCATCCGCATGTACCTTTACGTTTGGATAATACGTAGTACCATACCACTTTACGATTTCGTTACGCATCTTATCGAATTCCGTCCAAGGAGTTACTGTAATTTCTCCGCTTACTACTGCTGCAATCATCTGCTTTACCTGCTCATTTGCCTCAGTATAAGTCTGAATCTGAGTTGCTTCATCAGCTTCCCAAAGATCACCTACAAAACCTGTAAAGATCATATAGCATACATAGTCGCCGATAGTTTCAACTAAAGCGGCTTGACGCTGGGTCATTGTGGACGGATACTGGAAGGTATCTTCAATCTGAGCCTGCTTATATGCTTCCAGTGCCTTCTGCACGTTTTCTAAATTACCCTCGGTTGGGTGAATCATAATGAACTTATCTGCACCAAAGGACATCATCGGAACTTCTGCATAAGCTGCATCGTACCAGGATGCATCCAGGCCTAAGGTATCCTTCATATACGCTTCGTCTTCCTGCATCTGCATATCAGGAGCATAGGTTGCACCAAAGGTTTCCTTTAAGTACTGAGCCACGTTCTGAATCATCTGATTGTGATCTACGGTTTCTACCGGTGCTTCCGGTGCCTCTGTTGGAGCCGGAGTAGACGGTCCATCTCCTCTTTCATCAGAGGAAGGTGCATCAGTAGGAGCCACTGTTGCGGTAGGGGTAGATGTTGGGTTTGGGTCCTCATTGTTATCATTGTTACCGCATGCTGCCAGCATAGATACCGCTAACACTGCTACTGTTGTAAATAAAAATTTCTTCTTCATTATATTTTTCTCCTTTTTCTTATACAAGCCGTTTTTGCGGCTCTGTTTGTTTTTGTTTTATTGCTTACATCTCTTATTCGCAGGATTTCCAAAAAGGTTACACTAAAATTTTATTTTTTTTAAATTTATTTCTGTCTTAAATTTTCTGTTGAATCAAAGACTGCTCAAGATTATAATATTTAGTAGGAAATTGTATTGAAGGAGGGAGTCATTTGAAACAGATCATAAAAGAATATATCATATTAACCTTTGGCGTACTTTGCGTTGTTGTGGGTGTATACTTTTTCAAATTCCCCAACAATTTTGCCATCGGCGGCGTTACCGGTCTGGCAATGATTGTCAGTGACCTGCTGGGAGGTGCCGTCAGTTCTGCCACCCTGGTCACCATCGTAAATGCCGTTCTGTTAGTCATAGGTCTTTTTGTCCTCGGCAAAGAATTCAGTCTGAAGACCATTTACGGCAGTTTTCTCTTATCCGGCTCGCTGCAATTGTTAGAGTTTCTTTATCCTATGGATGCGCCGTTTACCGGCGAACCCGTTCTGGAACTTGCTTTTGCCGTCGGCTTTCCCGCTATCGGTGCTGCCATCCTTTTTAATAACGGAGGTTCTACCGGAGGCACCGACATTGTTGCCATGATATTAAAGAAGTACTCCTCCTTTGACATCGGACAGGCCCTGCTCATTTCCGACGTGATCCTTACCCTGCTGGCATTTCCTACCTTTGGTATCCAAACCGGTCTGTTATCACTTCTCGGTCTGATTTTAAAATCTACCATTGTGGATACCGCCATTGAAAGCATGAATCTGTGCAAATACTTTACGGTTATCTGTGACGATGCAGAACCCATTAACCGTTTTATCGTAGAAGAGCTTCACCGCAGCGCCACCGTATGTGATGCCACCGGTGCCTTTTCCGGTCAAAACAAAAAAGTAGTGCTTGCCGTCATGAACCGTTATCAGGCCGTGCAATTACGTCAGTTCATAAAAAAAGAGCAGCCAACTGCCTTTATTTTAATCACCAACACCAGCGAGATTGTCGGCCGCGGATTTCGCTCTGCCAATTAGCAGGAAGCAAAAAAGGATTGCCCCTTTTGGAGCAATCCTTTTTCTTATATTCTTCTTCCGTAATAATCCCTCTCAATTTCACTGCCGTCAAAGTTCTTTCCGGTGGATTTTTGGAACAGTCCGTTGAAAATCACAAAGCAAAGAATGCCGATCAAACCGCCAAGGAAAGAAAACACTGCATCATCGGCATCACAGGAGCTGAACTTTAAAATATACTGTAACAGTTCCACCAGTACCGGAAGTACCAGCACCAAGCCTAAACGTACCAGACTGTGCAGCTTTCTTCCGACCATAGCGACTAAAAAGCCATACGGCAAAAACAGCACAATCCGTTCTGCCAGGAACCAGAGCAACCGTTCTAAGGAAACCGTGCTTGAAATCATGCCGTCAATGTATGCCGCAAATGTTGCAAACGGAATCCATTGTACTTTTATCTCCTCCGCCGGGATACGGCTGTATGATACGAACCAGTAAACCAGTAGACCAAAATATATCAAATAAAAGAATATGCTTGCCTTTTTATAAAAGCCAGAAAACTGTGCCAGGGCCGTGTTTCCTTCTGCCCAAGTGCATATGCAGGCATACAGCACCGGAAGCAGCCAGGCCAGCACACAGCCGACAAATACCGTGCTTTGCGCAGGCAACAGGTCACCCTCCAGATGCGGGATCAATACGCCGGCCACTCCGGAAGTGATGCACGGAATCAGAAGATAGGAAAACAATTCTTCCAATTCTCCGGTAATTAAATGAACACCGGCACCACCAAGCAAAATACAAAATCCGGCAAAGATCCAGCCAATCCAGCTACTGTCTGTAATATAATATATGATAAACTGCAAAACACAAACAAAAAGGCTGATAAGCACAATCCACATGCTCCTGCTTTCTTCTATTTGATTTCCAAGTACATTTCTTCGATTCATTTTTTCTCCGTTTCTACGATTCTTCCCGAAGTAAGAACCGTTTGACTAACTAACCCGATACACAGTTATCATACCGAATCTGCGGGTATCTGTCAACCTTAGCCGGAAGGTTATTTATCAAAAGCAGGATTGATGGCATAGAAATTTCTGCTATCCAGCCGTTCCTGCACGCTTCTCAATGCTTCGCCAAATCTCTGGTAATGCACAATTTCACGTTCTCTTAAGAAACGGATCGGGTCGCATACTTCCGGATCCTTCACCAGACGGAGGATATTGTCATAGGTGGTTCTTGCTTTCTGCTCTGCTGCCAGGTCTTCGTGCAAATCCGTAATCGGATCACCCTTGGACTGGATATAAGCTGCCGTCCATGGTTCTCCGGTTGCACTTGCTGGATAAATACCAACCGTATGATCTACATAATAATTGGCAAACGGTGTACCTTCAATCTGCTCTGCTGTCAGGTTTCTTGTCAGCTGATGAACAATGGACGAAATAATTTCTTCATGGGCCATTTCTTCCGTACCGATATCCGTAAGCAGCCCTGCCACATTGCTGTACGGCATGGAATATCTCTGGGAAATATATCTGGTTGCTGCACCCTTTTCTCCATCCGGGCCGCCGAGCTGGGACATAATCACCATGGCAAGCTTCGGATTGGTGGTTGTGATGTTTACAGGATACTGTAATCTTTTTTCATAACTCCACATACTTCACTGCCTCCTTTTAATAATTCTGCCATGGCCACGGACCCTGAGACCATTTCCAATTGTCACAGCCGGATTCCACATTGCCGTAAGAGGTAAGTGGACCAAACTGGGCTTCATATGCCGCAACGGCATTTCTTCTCTGTTCCTGAAGCTCGTCAAAGTATACCAGAGCCTCTGTACAGTTTGGATGAGTATCCAGATATAATCTGAGTTCATCCATGGTAAAACTGATTTCTGCAATTCTCATCATCAAAGGATGTTTACAAATAACTACAGGCATATCTAATTACATCTCCTTCCTGCAAAATCAAGATTCAGTTCCCGAAACAGGGTTCCGTTCCGAAGTGCCTGAGGAACCTGATAGAGGTCACCGTAGCTCTGCCACGGCACATAAGCCATGGCAATCGGCATACCGCTCAGCGTTGTTTCTTTGTCGCAATCCCGGTTTGCACAACCACCGATAATAATACCTCCGGAAGCCACGTCACTGCAGCAAGGCAGATCAGGCCGGCAAGGCGTTACGCCTATGACATTGGCAGGAACCGCCATCGGCGGTCTTTTGCCCGGACGACCCGCCGGGCAGTTATACGGTCTATTTTGATTCATAAAAAAACCTTCCTTCTCATAAAATGTTGTCATTACATCTTATGAAAAGGAAGGAAATAGGTTCCATGGCTTATTCGTATTTTCTCCAAAACTCCTGCAAGCTCTGCTTCATGGTAGAAGCACTTACTGTTTCAAAAGGAAACCACTCTCTCGGAAACAGGTTTTGATAAGCAGTACTTAAAAACCGTTCATCCAGAAGAAGGATTGCCCCGGTATCTTCCGTTGTACGTATGACACGGCCGGCGGACTGCATAACCTTATTCATGCCCGGATACAGATAGGCATAGTCAAAGCCTCTGCCGTTCTTTTCGTCAAAGTAAAAACGGAACAGTTCTTTTTCGTCACATACCATAGGCAATCCGGTGCCCACTACCACCGTACCGATGAG
>JAZQJL010000027.1:0-3887 GCA_045541595.1 Lachnospiraceae bacterium
CCCTGGTAGCGGCCTCATCGGACTGCTTAGCTACCATCTCAAATGCCTGCACATTCTGTACAATTAAATCCTTTTGTTCGGTAGTTGCACTCACTGACTTTACAACCAGTTCCGCAGCCACATCTGCTTCTTCTGTTAACTTGGAAGTAATTCCCGCAATCTGCTCTGTGGACTGCTTTGTCTGCTCTGCCAGCTGACGGATTTGGTCTGCAACCACTGCAAAACCGCGGCCTGCCTCACCGGCACGGGCACTTTCAATAGACGCATTTAACGCTAACAGATTTGTCTGGTTGGAAATAGAGAAAATAACCTGGGTAATACTGTTTACTTCTGCTACCTTGTTCTTTAACTGCTGCATTGCTTCTGCCAGCTCTGCACCGGAAGCTTCTATCTGTTCTGCCTGCTGACGCATCTCTTCCATGCGCATGGTACTGTCCTTGGCCTGCTTTGCGGAATCTCCGGCCACGGTTGCCATTACGGTTGCATTCTCATCCGTCACCTCAATGGCGCCACGGATATTCTCTGTCATAATGGTCTGATCCTGGATGCTTTCTGCCGTGCTTAAGCTGCCCGCCGCGATTTCCTGCAGGGACTGATTCATAATCTCGTTGGATGTACTAACCTGATTCATTACTTCGACGGCATCCTGAATTTCCAGTTGTGCCACCTCAGCCGTGTGGAGAATGTCACTCAGCATCTGACGTTGCAGTGCCTGCTCGTCTAACATGGAATGGCGCATATCATGTTCAAACTGCTTATGAGATGTAGCGGTGACCCAAGCAAAAACAAAACACAAAACGGTAATTGCAATCATAATAACGTCATTTCCCATGGCATCGATTCCAATAGTACCCAAATTAACAAAGAACCGGGCAATCATAATAAGAATACCTAAAATTCCGGTGATTCTACTGAAGGTTCTGTCTGAATACAAAACAATACAAAACAGCACCGGAAGTGCATACATTACCACATAGCTCTGTCCTCCGGATATGTTCATCCAACCGTATCCTAACATAAAAACCGCCATAGCTACTACCCGGAACACCTGGGAAGCTTTATTTTTCAAATAAACAATCCAGTTAGCGATAATACCAGCGATGAAAAGAATCAGCGGCGGAACCGTAATTAACGCTCTGGAAGTTCCTTCCGTAAGAAACTGCAGTAGAAAGATAGCCGCCAAAAAACCTTCAATAATTGTCATTGTGGTAAGGGTTGTTTTGTTCATCTTCCTTAACCGTGCTTCCTGTGTTTTGTACTTTCGCTGTTTTCTTGCAAGTACCTCTTCCTTTGTCTGTGCCATTGTATAACCCCCATACTCTAAATAATTTATACAATAATTTTACCACACAATTTTTCGATTTGCACTATGTTTTTTTTCATTTCACTGCATTTTTCATTTTTTTCACGCAACACCCCCTTCCCTATTTAATTGCACAACTGATTATCTCCCCCGTAAAAAAAAGCCCCGGTTTTCAAAACCGAAGCTCTTTCTCTCTTTTACCCTCTTACTTCCGTGCCAAACGGCATCAGTGCCAGTTTCGCCAGTTTAAAATGCTGCAATCCGAAGGGAATACCGATAATGGTTACGCAAAGCGCCACACCAAAGGTCAGATGCTCTAACGCCATCGGAATGCCGGTTACCAGAAGCCAGACAATATTCAGCAGAAACGAGCCTGCACCTCCGCCGTACTGCACATCCTTTCCAAAAGGAAAGAAACTCAAACCTGCAAACTTAAAACACTGCACACCGATTGGTATTCCTATAATAGTAATGCACCATAAAATGCCAAGAACCAGCCAGCTAAGGCCACTGATAACTCCTCCGCACAAAAACCATAAAATATTACCAAGACATCCCATTCTCTTTTCCTCCCTTGTGGACTCTAAGAAATCTGACTTTATATTTCTTAGAGCTGTTTTATGATATTATCCTATTAGATTTTCCACAAAAATTCCATAAGAGCAGGATAAAGGTTCGATTAAAATTTGCTGAGAAACGGTTATTCTCCTCTCTTTCTCACCACATAGTCCACCATCGGTTGAATATAATTTTCACGTTTTTCTAAAAAGTCCCGGATGCACCGGCTGGTGGCATATCCGCCATTTAAAGCTTCTTCCGCACTTCCCGTACCGTAATATCTTGTAAAGAACTGCTCAAACAACGGACCATACACCGCTTCATATTCTGCCAGACGATTTTTCGCTGCTTCTTTTTCAAATACGCTTTCCGAGAGTCCCAGTAGGGTCTGATTAAACTCGTTTCTAAAGCCCGCATTAGTCATACAGTAAGCGAAGCAGAGCACTGCCGGATTTTCCGTGTCAAAATCAAGTAGGCCCTCCGGTTTATAATTATCTTCTTTGATTGTATTGGCTCTTGCATCTCCTTCTCCGCTGACACCGCCAAATTCCATATCGTAAAACAGGAAACGCCATCTGCCGTCACCGTAACTGTCTTCCGCGCCATCGGAAGAAACGGTTTTCCACATGGACCAGTTTTTGCCCGGCCAGTCCCATTTATTATTAATCCAGCACTGGACCGCAAAGTAATCCATGACAGACTGCGGATCCACCAGTTTGCAAAACTCTGCATAGGCCGCATCAGACTCTAAGTTGTCATAGGTTTCAAAGAATTCCAACAATTCTTCAAAATAGTACGACTCCTCCTCACCTTCCGGAACATCTCCGGCATCCAGTTTGTATCCCAGTTCCAAGGCTTCCGCATCACCTTTGTAAATAACCACATCCTTATTATCCACCCCATACAGATTTTCCATATGATTGTCGGTATAATCCTCCTGAAGAATGTACAGGCCCCAGTACTCGCCGTTTAAGTAAACCACGCAAGGACGGGACTTTTGTGTACCGCAATCCAGTTCTTCCACCAAAGACTGCCAATAGGTATCGTTAAACTTGGAAGTAAACGCGCAGTTTCCGCCATTTCGAAGCACCAGGGTTTTGAATTTATCCATGGTTTCACCGGCAGTGTTTACATAATCCTCACCGAATAAGGCATATTTAAAGTTTTTCTTTCCGTAGTCTTCTCTGGCATACAGGCGAAGTCCTTTTTGCAGGTCGGAACGGGAATAGTTACCCTGGACACGGATACCGCAATTCTGGGAAATCACTTCCGTTACACTATCCGGTGTACACTCCATAATAGAAACATGGACTTCTCTTTCCCACTCTCTTCCCTTCTGCTTATAGTTTGCATCCAGGCTTCTTGCGTCTTCCCCATCTCTTAGCTTATTACCGGCTGCCAGATAGTCCTTCAATGCCTGTTCGAACACAGTACCTTTCACATAAATACCGGTATCCGGATGGAAGAAATCCTCATAATCCGCGGAAATGCTTACCACAGCCAGACCGGTTCCGGCCGCCGCGCAGCTTTCTGCCAGTCCTTTAATATGCTCTTCCATGGTACCGATAAAAAAGGTTGCAGAAACCTCGTCAGAGGTAATGCCGTTTGCAAATTTTGCCACTGCCCGGACTACGGTACATTTATCAACTTCATTGTCCGCAGGCGCCTGGATTTTACACCGGAGTTCTCCCTTACTGGTTACGGAATTAAAGTTTCCGGAAAACAAAACAGGGGCTACTGCAGAAACCACATTCGGTTCATTCTCCTTCTTTTCCACCAGCACACCTGCAGAATACTTTATGGCAGTATCACTTTCCGCCGGATTACTTCCGTCTAGCGTATAATAAATCTCTGCGGTCTCATCGCTGGCCGCCATGGCAAGATAAAAAGCATTCTTATACACGCCGCTGTATCTGGAAAATGCCATGGAATACTCCTCTTCCGCCACCGGAGCAGCATCCTTTTCTATCTGCGGGGCAGATGTCGGTTCCGGTATGCTTGTTGCTTCCGGGGTTGGCGCCGGCGT
>JAZQJL010000028.1:0-3463 GCA_045541595.1 Lachnospiraceae bacterium
GGACATCGGCACTACGGTCGCTCCTAAGTGCTCTGCACCATAGTGTGCACCAAGACCGCCGGTGAATAAGCCGTAGCCGTAAGCCACCTGAATGATATCGTTGCGGCCGAGACCAGCCTGGGAAAAGGCTCTTGCCACACATTCGGACCAGATTTCAATGTCCTTTCTGGTGTAGCCTACAACGGTTGCTTTACCTGTGGTTCCGCTGGAAGCGTGAATTCTCACAATTTCAGACTGTGGAGCCGCAAAGAGTCCGAATGGGTATGTATCACGCAAATCATCCTTCGTGGTAAACGGGAGTTTGCTGATATCCTCCACGCCGTTGATATCGCCCGGTTCAATACCTACCGCCTGCATTTTCTTGCGGTAATACTCTACGTTATGGTATACCCGGTCTACTACCTTTTTGAGACGCGCGCTCTGCAATGCCCGCATTTCGTCTCTGCTCATACACTCTTTTGCTTCATTCCAAATCATGTCTTTTCTCCATACCTTTCTCTAAATTCAAGACCCGTTTTATAAGTCAAATCCAAGCAGGAATGCCTGCTTATTAATTTCTACTGTCTTTGGCGGTACGGTTTTTTCGATAACTTCCAACCATGCCTCCTTGGAAAAGTCCATATGCTTTGCAGCTACGCCAAGTACGATAATATTAAATACTTTGGAGTTGCCAAGCTTTAATGCCTCTTCCATGGCCTTTACCTTGAGCACCTTGTGGTCCTTCTCCAGATTCTCAATGATGTTATCCGGATACTCTGCCATACCGGTAACTACGGTAATCGGGTCAATTCTGTGGTCGTTTACTACAATAACGCCGTCCTTCTTTAAGAAGTGGGCATAACGGAGAGCCTCCAGACGTTCAAAAGCAATCAGCACATCTGCCTGACCTTCTTCTACGATAGGCTCTGCCACCTTTTCTCCGTATCTGACGAAAGTAACTACACTTCCGCCTCTCTGTGCCATACCGTGCACCTCGGATAATTTTACATCGTAGCCTGCTGCCACGGTAATTCCGCCAAGGATACGGCTGGTAAGCAGGGTTCCCTGTCCACCGACACCAACAATCATAATATTCTTAGTCTCTTTCATTGCCGTCTCCTCCTTAAACTTCTACCGTTTCAATGGCGCCAAACTTACAAAGCTGCTGACATAATCCGCAACCGTTGCACATGGTGGCATCAATGGCGATGGTACCGTCTGCCTTCTTTGTGAGGGCCGGACAGCCAGGGCGGAGACAGGCACCGCACTTCTTACACTTATCTGCTACCGCTACACACTTTGTGGTAAACTTATTACCCTTTAACAGCACACAAGGAGACTTGGTAATAATTACGGAAACCTCATCCTTTGCTACTTCTTCTTTGATTACTTTTTCTAACGTAGCAATGTCAAAGGCATTGACTTCTACTACATTCTTAATGCCCATAGCACGGCACAGGTTTGGAATATCAATAGCCGGTACCACTTCTCCCATCAGGGTCTTACCTGTAGCGGCATGGTCCTGATGACCGGTCATACCGGTGGTGGAATTATCTAAAATCATAACCGTTCCGGTACCCTGGTTGTAAACCATGTTCATCAGGGAGTTAACACCGGTGTGCATGAAGGTGGAATCACCGATAACCGCAACCCACTTCTTGATGTATTCCTTGCCCTTTGCCTTTTCCATACCGTGAAGTGTGGAAATGCTGGCACCCATACAAACCGTAGTATCTACGACACTGAGAGGAGCCACTGCGCCAAGGGTATAGCAACCGATATCGCCGGCAGCATGAATCTTTAACTTATTTAATACGGAATATACGCTTCTGTGCGGACAACCCGGACATAAAATCGGAGGACGGGCAGGAACGGTTGCCGCTGCCTTAATATCCACCTCTGACTTTAAGATTGCCTTGCGGATCATGTTAGCGCTGTATTCGCCCTGTACGGTGAAAATTTCCTTACCGATGCACTTGATGCCCCAGGACTTAATCTGCTCTTCAAATACAGGCTCCAGTTCTTCAAATATGTAAAGGGTTTCTACCTTACTTGCAAACTCTTCAATTAACTTTCTAGGAAGCGGGTGAACCAAACCAAGCTTCAGTACGCTGGCAGTCGGACAGGCTTCCTTTACATACTGGTATGCAATACCGCTGGTGATAAAACCAATCTTGGTGTCATTCATTTCCACGCGGTTCACGGACATTTCACAGGCATCTGCCGCCATGTCCTTTAAACGCTTTTCAACAAATACGTGACGACCCTTGGCATTGCCCGGCATCATAACGAACTTTGCCGGATTTCTCTCATACACCTTATCCTCCGGAACTACTCTGTCTTCCAGTGTTACAGGACCCTGGGAGTGTGCCAGACGGGTAGTGGTTCTGACAATCATCGGAGTGTCATATTTTTCGGAAAGCTCAAAAGCCAGCTTTACAAAGTCCTTTGCCTCCTGGGAATCGGATGGCTCCAATACCGGCACCATGGCTGCTCTTGCCACGCATCTGGTATCCTGCTCATTCTGGGAAGAATAAAGCCCCGGGTCATCTGCTGCCACCAGCACAAGACCACCATTGACACCACCGTAGGAAATGGTGTACAGCGGATCTGCTGCCACGTTCACACCAACGTGCTTCATGGATGCCATGGAACGCACACCACTGATGGACGCACCAATTGCCACTTCCATTGCTACTTTTTCATTTGGAGACCACTCACAGTAAATCTCCGGATATTTTACGACATTTTCACTGATTTCGGTACTTGGGGTTCCCGGATACGCCGCGGACACCTTAACACCGGCTTCAAAGGCACCACGGGCGATGGCCTCGTTGCCTAACATGATTTTTGTTTCACTCATTGCTCTCTTTCCTTTCTATTATCCCAGGTTCTGATCTGCGATTAACTTATTTGCACCGTAAATCTCACGAAGCTTCGGCTTCTCAATCTTTCCGGTAGGATTTCTTGGAATATCCGCAAAGATAACCTTGTGCGGACGCTTATATCTAGGCAGCTTTAAGCAGAAGTCGTTTACCTCCTCTTCTGTCATCTCACAGCCTTCTTTTACCTCAATAATTGCTGCTGCAATTTCACCGAGACGCTTATCCGGCAAACCGATAACCGCAACATCATGAACCTTGTCATTGGTACGGATAAAGTCTTCAATCTGAACCGGATACAGGTTTTCACCACCACTGATGATAACGTCCTTCTTACGGTCTACCAGGAAAATGAAACCGTCTTCATCCTCCTGAGCCATATCTCCGGTAAACAACCAGCCATCTGCCAGCACCTCATTGGTGGCCTTTTCATCATGATAATAGCAGGTCATGACGCCCGGCCCCTTAACCGCCAGTTCGCCGATGCCGCCCTTTGGCACGGTGTTTCTGTTTTCATCTACAATCTTCACTTCCCAGCCATAGCCTGCCTTACCGATGGCACCTACTTTATGGATATTTTCCACACCAAGGTGTACACAGCC
>JAZQJL010000029.1:0-5724 GCA_045541595.1 Lachnospiraceae bacterium
TGGGGCAAGATGTGGCCGTTTCAGCTCAAGGATAAAAGCAAGCCGGTCATCATAAAAGATACGTTTTCCATCTGGTTTAAAGTGGTGGTGGCATGCATTCCGGGTGCCATTGTCACTATTTTATTTGATGATTATGTAGAGGCCCATTTTCAGACACCGCCGGTGATTGCAGCGGCACTGATTCTTTATGGTATTGCATTTATTGTAATTGAAAAATGGAATAAAACAAAAACACCAAAGGTGGCAACCCTTGCTGACATTACATACAAAACAGCGCTTTTAATCGGTCTGTTCCAGGTGCTTTCTATTGTACCGGGAACCTCCCGCTCCGGTGCTACCATCATCGGTGCGCTTTTAATCGGTGTTTCCAGAGTGGCAGCGGCTGAGTTCACTTTCTTCCTTGCGGTGCCGGTCATGCTTGGCATGAGCGCATTAAAACTCGTAAAGTTCGGCTTTGACTTTACCGGCACGGAAATTGCGGTATTGGTGCTTGGCATGGCAACGGCTTTTGTGGTGTCGGTGCTGGTAATCAAGTTCCTTATGAGCTATATCAAGAAAAAAGATTTTACCCTGTTTGGCTGGTACCGGATTGTGCTGGGAGCTATTATTTTAGTATATATGTTGGTAAAGTAGTGGGAAATGTTAGTTTTTTAGATTTATTTTGTGGAAAAGCATTTGCTTTTGCGCAAAATGGTGTATAATAGAAGTAGAAAACGAAAGGTTTTCTCATCACACAATGAGTCCTGTGACGGTTCTGACAGGACGGTAAAATAAAAGTGACCGAGCGATGAGTCCTGTGGCGGTTCTGACAGGACGGTAAAATAAAAGTGACCGAGTGATGAAAATTCATGGGAGAGCGTCATGCTCTCCCTTTTTGCACCGATAAGCAAATTTCTGAAAAACTAAGGAGAATTTCTACGTGTTTGTCTGACCCTTTTGACTACCAAGTATTAAACTTATCGCAACAATTCTATGCAGATTATCCGGAAGCCCAATATAAAGAAATTTTGAAAAAACAGAACAGACCCTATAATTGTTTGCTGATTCAATCCCACTATGGATATTTTATTTGTATTCCTTACAGAACCGAAATCAACCATAAATATGCATACAAGTTTAAAAACAGTAAACGCTCAAAGAAACATAAATCCGGCCTGGATTACAGTAAAATGGCTATTATACAGAAAGTGGAATATCTGGAGCAGTTTGATGCAGTGATTGATCGGGAGGAATACAAAGAAACCAGGGACAACATTGAATATATAAAGAAGGATGCACAGGAATACATAGATAATTATGTCAATCAGATTCTTGGAATTTCTTTAAAATATGACGAAAAGGAATTCCAAAGAATATACCAGTATTCTACATTACAGTATTTTCATAAAGAATTGGGTGTATTAATTAGATAATGGTATCTTGCATTTCATTTTTAGATTTATTAAAGTTTTCACTGAAATAAAAGGTTAAGTAAAAACTTTAAAACTAAAGTTTTTTATGAAAAAAACAGTTGGAAAATTTCAAAAGATGTGATATGATGAATATAAGGGGCAAAAAGGGCTTATCCCGTGCCCGTAGGAAGAGAATTTCTTATTAAGGAGGATTACCATGTTAGCAACAAAGAATTACAAGTTCTGGTTCTGTACAGGTTCCCAGGATCTGTACGGTGATGAATGTCTCGCAAACGTAGCGGAGCATTCCAAAATTATCGTAGCAAAGTTAAATGAATCCGGCTTACTTCCATTCGAAGTGGTATGGAAGCCAACCCTCATTACAAACGAGTTAATCCGCAAGACCTTTAATGAGGCAAACAATGATGAAGAATGTGCAGGCGTTATCACCTGGATGCACACCTTCTCCCCTGCAAAGTCCTGGATTTTAGGCTTACAGGAGTTCAGAAAGCCATTACTTCACTTACATACACAGTTTAACGAAGAAATTCCTTACGACACCATCGACATGGATTTCATGAATGAGAACCAGTCTGCCCACGGTGACAGAGAATACGGTCACATCGTAACAAGAATGGGCATTGAGCGTAAGGTTATCGTTGGTCATTGGTCCGACAAAAACGTTCAGGAAAGAATCGCTTCCTGGATGAGAACTGCCATCGGTGTTATCGAAAGCAGCCACATCCGTGTAATGAGAGTTGCAGATAACATGAGAAACGTAGCAGTTACCGAAGGCGATAAGGTAGAAGCTCATCTTAAGTTCGGTTGGGAAATTGACGCATACCCGGTAAATGAAATTGCTGAGAGCGTTGCTGCAGTTTCCGACGCTGACACAAACGCATTAGTAGAAGAGTACTACACAAAGTACGACATTTTATTAGAGGGCAGAGATCCGGAAGAATTCAAGAAGCATGTTGCTGTTCAGGCTAAGATTGAGCTTGGTTTCGAGCGTTTCTTAGAGGAAAAGAATTATCATGCTATCGTTACTCACTTCGGTGATCTTGGTGCACTTCAGCAGCTTCCTGGCCTCGCTATCCAGAGATTGATGGAAAAGGGCTACGGCTTCGGTGGCGAAGGTGACTGGAAGACAGCAGCTATGGTTCGTCTCATGAAGATTATGACTCAGGGTGTTAAGGATGCAAAGGGTACTTCCTTCATGGAAGACTACACCTACAACTTTGTAAAGGGCAAGGAAGGCATCTTACAGGCTCACATGCTGGAAGTTTGTCCGACTATCGCAGACGGCCCTATCAGCATCAAGTGCCAGCCACTTTCCATGGGTGACAGAGAAGACCCAACCAGACTGGTATTTACTTCCAAGGAAGGCCATGGTGTGGCTTGTTCCTTAATTGACCTTGGCAACCGTTTCCGTCTCATCATCAACGATGTAGATTGTAAGAAGGTAGAAAAGCCAATGCCTAAGCTCCCTGTAGCTACAAACTTCTGGGTACCGCAGCCGGATCTTTACACCGGTGCAGAAGCTTGGATTTTAGCCGGTGGTGCACACCATACTGCATTCTCCTATGACTTAACTGCAGAGCAGATGGGCGATTGGGCAGCAGCAATGGGCATTGAGGCTGTTTACATCGATAAGGATACTACTATCCGTCAGTTCAAGAATGAACTTATGTGGAACAGCGTATACTACAGATAAGAAAGAATCTTAAGCGTAGAATTCCTAATGAAATAAAAAAGAAGCGGGAATAGGTCACGCGCTCCTCGGCTGGGGCTACGCACCACCGAAAGTCGCTGCTTTGAACTACTCTGGTTTCTTTTTTTGTAGTTAATTTTACGCGATAAGATTCTTTACTTATCTGTGGTATTAATTTTGCGTCTGCGGGTGTTGTCCGGCAGAAGATATCTCTTTAACTGACAGAAAATCTTGATTAGTACAAAATGCAGTACGGTGTCCACAGGAATCTGAATCAGATTTTTTGTAATTCTGGTTGGCAATAGTGCAATCCATGCCTTGCCGGTAAACATGGAGCTCCACAGAGTGTTGAGACCGATGTTGCAAATGAACTTAACGAGGACATTGGCAATCAGAATCAGCGCAATGGAAGAAACATTGGCAAGAATCCATGCCTTTACTTTTGGCCATCCGGTTTCATCAGTAAGATGAGGCTGTTTAATCTTCAGACGATAATAAAAGATTCCGTAAATCAGGCCGCCTACCATGGCTGTCAGGGTATAACCCGGAAAAAAGGCGCCGTCCGGTTTGATAAAAAACTTGATAACATCCATGAGACCGCCAAAAATACAGCCGACTACCGGACCAAACATAAAGTCTACCAGACGGTTTGGCAAGCCGGAAAATCCGATTTTTATATCATTTGTGATATAAAAGGATGTCGTAGTGCTGAGGACAATAGCCAGTGCCGCCATCATGGCGCAGAGGACCAGGTTACGGGTTGATTTGATTTCCAGTGCGGAATCCTTGAACATACCGAAAAAGCGGCGGATGCAGGATTCTTTTTTTGTAGTGTTTTGGGTTTGCATAGACATAAAAAAACTCCTCCTTTGTGCAGATTCGTTTGTCTACATCATGGAGAAGAAAGCGATAGAAACGCAGCGTAAGCCGCGCGTACGGTCCATGTATGTAGCAGCGGGATGCGAACCTCGTACCGCAAGCGAATGCTTTTCGTCCGGATGACAACTCCCTGTTCACCCGGCACTTAACGCGCGAGATTCTACTCTGCAGATTTTTTTGGTGACACAACACGAAAAATGCAAGTAGTTTGCCTTTTGTGTTTGTGATATGATAGCATCATATGCAGAAAGTATATCAGATTTAACAGATTTGTAAAGTGCTTTTTAAAATTAAAGCAGTAAAATTTTAGTGGACGATAAGAGAATACTTTGTACATTTTGACGAAGGGCGGAGATTAATTCATGATACATAGCTTTCCGGATTATTATAACGAGTTTTCCTGCATTGCCGATAAGTGTGAAGCAACCTGTTGTGCCGGCTGGCAGATTGTGGTGGACGAGGAGTCGCTAAAACGCTATAAAAAGGTAACAGGCGACTTTAAACAGCGCATCAAAGACGGGGTGGATTTTAAGGAAGGCGTGTTCTTTCAAAATCCGGGAAAGCGTTGTGCGTTTTTAAATGAGAACAATCTGTGTGACATGTACACGGCTCTCGGGGAAGACGCTTTTTGCGAAACCTGTCGCCGTTATCCGAGACATATCGAGGAATTTGAGAATGTGCGGGAATTTACCCTGTCGGCCTCCTGCCCGGAAGCGGCAAGAATTCTGCTTTCTAAAAAGGAACCGGTGCAATTTTACGATGTGGAAGCGGAGGCAGAGGAAGAAGAATTTGACGACATGGACCCGGTAATCTATGAGAAACTGGTGGAGGCCCGGGGGGAAATGCTCAAGCTTTTGCAAAACCGTAGGATTTCTATCAAAGAGCGGGCTGCTGCGGTGTGGGATTTTATCGAGGTGTTTCAGGAGGAAATGGATGAAGGCACGTTGTTTTCCGATGAAACTATCTATGAAAAACTGGTTCCGAGAGACCCGGAAACCTCCTATGAGGCGGCAAAGGCGCTGTTTGCCCTGCAATATCATTTGGAATTTCTGGCGGATGACCGGGAGGAAATCTTACAGGAAACAGAGCGGGTGTTATATGGAGGCGGCGAAGCAGAGTATAACATCTTAAAAGAGAAGTTTGCAGACTGGAGGCAGGAAGAATTTCCGCACTGGGAGATTATGCTGGAACAACTGCTGGTATATTTTATTTATACATATTTTTGCGGGGCTGTGTATGATGAGTATGTGGCGTCCAAAGTAAAAATGTCGGTGTGCAGTGTGTTTTACATGGAGGAGATGGCAGTAGCCCGTTGGACAAAAAATAACGGAAGCTTATCAATGCAGGAATTTACGGAAATTGTGTATTTGTATTCCAGGGAACTGGAGCATTCTGATGAGAATTTATGTACCATGGACAAAATAATGGAGGAAATATAACATGAAAAGAAAAGGTTTATTTGTAGTGGCAATCCTTGCATGCATTGCAATGGCTGCCTGCGGAAAAGCAGGAGAACAGCCGTCGGTGCCGACATCTACACCGGTACCGACGGAATCGCCAACTCCGGTACCGACAGAGATACCAACAGAAAAGCCAACGGACACGCCGGCGCCAACCCCGGAAGCAACAAGCATACCGGAACCGACATCTGCCCCGCAGATAGAAAAGGATGCTGCTCCGGTGGCGGAAGAGGAGTATTCCATGGCATTTTCCAGATACAGCGGCGTGTATAAGAATGCTTTT
>JAZQJL010000030.1:0-6707 GCA_045541595.1 Lachnospiraceae bacterium
GCCTGTAAATCATTCATTTTTTATTCCTCTTCTCTTATTTTTTGGCATAAAAGCCGACTAAGCGACATTATAACACAGATTGTCATAAAATGAAAAGAGAAATTTTTGCAGATTTTAAGATTATATTGTCGGTTCGTATCAAAAGGAAGTATAATAGGCGGGAAAAGATAGGAGAAAACGCATGAAACTTTATACTCACAAAATAATTGACACAACATTCTCGGAGGAATATAATTAGCATAAGTGTGTTCGAAAAAGAGAACAATAATATTTTTCATAGAAACGAGAGGAGTTTTACCAATGGCAAAAATCAGAACAAGATATGCACCAAGCCCGACCGGACGTATGCATGTCGGCAACTTAAGAACCGCATTATATGAGTATTTAATTGCAAAGCACGAGGGTGGTGACTTCATCCTTCGTATTGAAGATACAGACCAGGAACGTTTTGTAGAAGGTGCAACCGAAATCATTTACCGCACCATTGCAAAGTGCGGCATGGAGTATGATGAGGGTCCGGATAAGGACAAGGGATATGGCCCATATGTTCAGAGTGAGCGTATGAAGACCGGCGTTTACATGGAGTATGCAAAGAAGCTGGTAGAGATGGGCGAAGCTTATTACTGCTTCTGTACCAAGGAGCGTTTGGACACCTTACGTACTTCCGTTTCTGAAAGTGACGAGTCTAAGGAAATCGTAAAGTATGACAAGCACTGTCTGCACCTTAGCAAAGAAGAAATCGAAGCAAAACTGGCAGCAGGCGAGCCGTTTGTTATCCGTCAGAATATGCCGACCACCGGCACCACCAGCTTCACTGATGCAGTTTACGGCACCATTACTGTAGAGAATGAAGAACTGGACGACATGATTTTAATCAAGTCCGACGGCTTCCCAACCTACAATTTTGCTAACGTTATTGATGACCATTTGATGAAGATTACCCACGTGGTACGCGGTAACGAATATTTGTCTTCCACACCAAAGTATACCCGTTTGTATCAGGCCTTTGGCTGGGAGGAGCCTACGTACGTACACTGCCCGCTCATCACGGATGAAGAGCACCGCAAGCTTTCCAAGAGAAGCGGCCATTCCTCCTTTGAGGATTTATTAGAGCAGGGCTTCTTACCGGAGGCAATTGTAAACTTCATGGTACTTCTTGGCTGGAGCTCCGGCACCGACCGCGAAATTTTCTCCTTAAAGGAGTTAGAGGAAGTATTTGATTATCATCATATCAACAAGTCTCCTTCCGTATTCGATATTCAAAAGCTTCGCTGGATGAACGGCGAGTACATGAAGATGCTGGATGACGATAAGTATTTAGAACTGGCTCTTCCGTATGTGAAGGAAGTTGTTAAGAAGGATTACGATTTAAATAAGATTGCATTACTTGTAAAGACCCGTATCGAAACACTTTGTGATATCGGTGAAAAGATTGATTTCTTTGATGAGCTTCCGGAGTATGATACAGAAATGTATGTGCACAAGAAGATGAAGACCACCAAAGAAAGCTCCTTAACCGTATTGCAGGAACTGTTACCGGAGTTAGAGGCATTAGAGGACTATTCTATTGCAGGGGTTGAGGCAGTGTTAATGGGGTACATTGCCAAGACAGGTATTAAGAACGGACAGGGCTTATGGCCGGTTCGTACGGCAGTTTCCGGAAAGCAGTCTACACCGGGCGGTGCTTATGAAATCATGGAAATCCTCGGCAAAGAGGAATCCTTGAACCGTATTCGCAAGGCCATTGCGATGTTAGCGGAATAAACGGCCACACACGAAAGGGAGAAGGTAAATAACTATGGGACAGGCAAAGAAAGAAAAAGCGGAACCTGAGGGCAAACAGTATTTGTACAAAGACGAGGATCTGCGGTTGAAGAGAAGTAACCGACTGGTACTGCTTTCCACGGTAATCATGTTTATTATCGTGAGCATTTATTTGGTGCTTCGCATGTTATGGAGAGAAACGGATCGGCCGATGCTTCCTCAGATTGCAAACTGGATTACGATAGCTTCTTTGATTACTAATATTGTAATGTACAAAGTGAAGAAACTTCGGCATAAGTTCCGGTTGACAAATGCGATATCCGTCGGCATCGTGTATGTGTCGGTAATGTTTATGAGTGATGCCACATTTGTGTATTGGTTATTGGCTGCTATTCTTTTAATGAATCTTCCGTTTTACGATTGGAAGTACTCTAAAAAGCTGGCTATCTTTTACTGGATTAGCTATATTGTTAGTGTGATTTATCGCCAAACCAGCGGAATAACGGTAAAGAGTGCAGATACGTATGCATTGTTTATGACCATCATTGCAGTTATTTTCCTTGCGACCATGGTGTCGAAGGTCATGAATATTTATATGAATGATATTACCGGCTTTATGGGACATCAGCAGGCCCAGCAGGAGGTAATGTTAAAAGATGTACTTGCTACATCTAAAGTTGTAAAAGAAGAAACCGATAAGAGTAGTGATGCAACTGCACAGCTGTATGATTCTGCAGAGACCATTCACCGTAGCATGCAGGAAATTGCAGATGCCACGGAGCTTACGGCGGAAAGTGTACAGGACCAGAACGTAATGACGCAGGAAATTCAGAATGCCATTGAGGGAACCGTAAAGCGTTCTTCCGAGATGGTAGCTGTGGCGGAAGAATCCAACGTGGCGATTCAGGAAAATGTACAGACTATTGAGGGATTAAAGCAGCAGTCCGGTGAAATTGCCGTCACCAATGAGCAGGTAACCGCTGCAATGAAGAAGCTTCAGCAAAAGACGCAGGAAGTAGAAGAAATTGCCGGAATGATTTTCAAGATTTCCAGCCAGACCAACTTACTTGCGTTAAACGCATCTATTGAGAGTGCAAGGGCCGGAGAGGCCGGTCGCGGTTTTGCGGTGGTGGCTGACCAGATTCGCCAGTTGGCTGAGCAGACCAGAGTTTCTACAGAAAACATCAAGAACATTGTGGCGGAATTAAATGCCAACGCGGAAGAGGTTGTTGTTGCGGTAGATAAATCGGTGGATGCAACGGAAAAGCAGAATGAGATGATTATTGCTGCAGCAGAAAACTTTGAAAAGCTGGACAAGAATATTACCTCCTTAATTGGCGGCATTAAAGAAATTGATACCGATATTTCCGGTATTTATGAAGCAAATAACAAGATTGTGGAAAGCATTTCCCAGCTCTCTGCCACAGCCCAGGAAATCACTGCAACGGCAGAGCAGGCAAAGAATTTAAGTGATAATAACTTAAAGAATGCAGAAGAAGTGAGGGAAGCTATTTCTACAATTCAGACTACATCAGAAGGAATGGACAAATATTTTTGAGATTTAATGAAGCACAACAAAAAGCAATAGCACACGGAGAGGGGCCGATGCTGGTTTTGGCCGGCCCCGGTTCCGGTAAAACAGCGGTAATCACAAGAAGGGTTCTGGAGCTTACCAAACAAGGTGTGGCTCCGGGCAATATTCTTGTGATTACTTTTACTAAAGCGGCAGCCACGGAAATGCAGGAGCGTTTTGAACGGCTGCAAAAAGAAGAAGGGAAGGCTATGCCCCCAGGCAGGGTCAACTTTGGAACCTTTCATGCCGTATTCTTTAAAATTCTGAAATATGCTTATCAGTGGGATGCATCCAATATCATCCGGGAGGAAACCAGCACGCAGATGCTGTCCGAACTAATCCGGAAGCTGGATATGGAGATTGATGACGAAAGAGAATTCATTGACGGAATCCGTTCAGAAATCAGCAAAATCAAATCAGAAAGAATCGATATTACAACCTATTATTCCATGAACTGTCCGGAAGAGCAGTTTCAGCGGATTTATTTAGAATACACGGAAAAGATGAGACAACAGCGGCTCATTGATTTCGATGATATTTTACTGTACACCTACGAACTGCTTATAAAGCGGCCGGACATCCTAAAAATCTGGCAGGAGAAGTATCAGTATATTTTGATTGACGAATTTCAGGATATTAACCGGATTCAGTATGATATCATCCGTATGCTGGCAAAACCTCAGGACAATTTGTTTATCGTGGGGGATGACGATCAGTCCATCTATCAGTTTAGGGGAGCCAGACCGGAAATTATGCTGAATTTCCCAAAGGACTATCCGAAGGCGAAACAGGTACTGTTAAACTACAATTACCGCTCCCAGGAAGAAATAGTGAAGGCGGCGGGAAGGTTAATCGGAAATAATAAGAAGCGGTTTAAGAAGGAAATATTGGCAACAAAAACAGGTAGTATTCCTGTTGTCACGGAAAAATTCCCATCCCGGGAAGAGGAAGGGGAACGGATTGTGGAGCTGATACGAAAGCATAAGGCACAAGGGATTTCTTATAATGAGATGGCGGTTTTGTTTCGGACCAATACCCAGGCCAGAGGGGTTATGGGAAAGCTTCTTGCTTACAATATTCCGTTTCAAATGCGGGATGTGGTGCCGAACCTGTTTGACCATTGGATTGCAAGAAATATCATCACATATATTAAGCTTGCCATGGGTAGTCGTGACCGGGGGCTGATGCTGCAGATTATGAACCGGCCCAACCGGTATTTGTCCAGGGAAACACTGCAGGAGCCGGTGGTAGATTTTAATAAATGGAAGTGGCTGTACCGTGACCGGGACTGGATGGTGGACCGTATTGACAAACTGGAATACGATTTGGAAATGCTTTCGAAAACCAATCCTTACGCGGCCATTAACTATATCCGCCGGGGCATCGGATATGATGAGTATCTGCAACAATATGCGGAATATCGCCGGATGAAACCGGAGGAGCTTTTGGAAATTGTGACGGAACTTCAGGAAAGTGCCAGAGAGTTTGAAACCTTTGAAGAATGGTTCGCGTATATGGAGGAATATAAAAGGGAACTGGAACGTCAAAGGGAACAGAGAGAAAAACGGAATGTGGAGGGGGTTGTACTGGCCACCATGCATTCCTCCAAAGGTTTGGAGTATGAAGTGGTAATTCTGCCGGAGGTCAATGAAGGAATTATACCATATAAGCGTGCCGTGTCAGAGGAGGAACTGGAAGAAGAGCGGCGCATGTACTATGTGGCCGTAACCAGAGCAAAGAGTTTCCTTTATGTATTTTCTGTCGTGCGTCTGCACGGAAAGGAAATGGAGTTATCAAGGTTTGTGGGAGAAATGATGCTGGGAAAAGAGGAGTTGCAGCCCGGAACCCATGTGCATCATGTCACCTATGGTCCCGGAATCGTGGTAGCCTGCGACGGGGAAAGAGTCCGTATTTATTTTGACTCCCTGTCGGGAGAAAAACTGTTTCATTTGGAGGTCTGCCGAAAAAATAATGTATTAAAAACAGAATAATGCGCAAGATATTCTTAACGAAATCTTAACAGCCGTCTATGCTATGATATTACCATAGAAATGCGGTAGTTATACGGTGTTTCCAGATTACGTTAAGGAGGAGCCGGCAATGATAATCAGGCCAAGAGTGCTACTTGTGGATCATGATAAAGATTTCTGCAGTTATCTTTCTGCCGTATTATTTGAGCATGGCTACGAGGTACAGATTGCCGCAAGCGGTGAAGAAGCAATTTGTATGGCTCTTTCCCATTGCCCTGAATTGATTCTGCTGGATTCGGAATTACCGGATATGAAAGGCGTACAGGTGTTGAAGTCGGTAAGAGAATGGTCTTTGATGCCGGTTATCATGATTTCCGAAAAATCTGAGGAAAAGTATATTGAAGAAGCGCTGGACAATTATGCAGATGATTATATGGTGAAGCCGTTGAGAATAAGAGAACTGTTGGCGAGAATACGGTCAGCAATCCGGCATACCAGAACCGGAAGCGGTGATTTGACCTTTGCTAACGAAGGAAAAATTATAGTAGGCCGTTTAACCATTGACTATAATAAATACCGCGTTTTTGTGGATGAGGAGGATGCAGGACTGACCCAAAATGAGTTCCACATGATTGGCCTGCTGGCCCGATATTCCGGGAAAGTGCTGACCTATAAGCAGATTATGCGGGAACTATGGGGACCGAATGCAGCGGGAAATGACAATCAGATTCTCAGGGTGAATATGACCAATATCCGAAAGAAGATAGAGGACGATGCCGCGAACCCGAAATATCTGTTTACAGAGAACGGAATCGGCTACCGGATGGTAACGCAGGAGGAAGCTGCACAATGGAAACTGTCGGAATGAATAAATTTTTGTAGGTTTTGCTACTTGATAAAATGAGGAGAATATGCTATATTACGTGTGTAATGAGAATTTTCCTCATTTTTTTTACGCCAAATATTGTTAAAAAATAAACAAAGTTAAGAAAGGAACAGGTGACTATGAGCAGAAAAATCACTATTATCGGCGCAGGAAGCGTTGGTGCAACAATTGCGTATACCTTATCCCAGGATGATATTGCATCCGAAATCGTAATGATTGACGTAAACAGAGATAAGGCTGAAGGAGAGGTAATGGACATTATCCAGGGGACCTGCTTCAGAGAACCAATTTCTATTACTTCCGGTGACTATGAAGATGCAAAGGATTCCGACATCGTTATTATTACCTCCGGTGTGGCACGTAAGCCTGGCCAGTCCAGACTTGAACTGACACAGACCAATGTTAATATCTTAAAGGAAATTACACCTCAGATTGCTGCTGCAGCACCAAATGCAAAGTATATTATTGTAAGTAATCCGGTTGATGTTATGACTTATGTGTTCACAAAGCTTTC
>JAZQJL010000031.1:0-1729 GCA_045541595.1 Lachnospiraceae bacterium
TGATTGTTCTTGCCAATTCCCTGGTAGTTACCGCAGAAAATGAATATACTCTGGTAAAACAGTTTGGAAAAATTGAATATGTAATTGACAGAGCGGGCTTAAGCTTTAAGGTTCCGTTTGTTCAGAGTACCGATACTCTGCCAAGGGAAATTTTAATTTATGACCTGGCAGCGTCAGATGTAATCACTATGGACAAAAAGACCATGGTGGCAGACAGCTATGTGTTATGGAGAATTGTTGACCCGCAGCTCTTTGTGCAGACCTTAAATTCTCAGGTGGCAAATGCAGAGAGCCGTATTGATGCGGCAGTGTTCATGTCCATGCAGATTATTATTTCCAGCCTGGAGCAGGCAGAAGTTATCAGTGGACGTGACGGTGAACTGACCCAGATGATTATGGATAATATCGGCCAATCCATGGCACAATATGGTATCGAGTTGCTTACGGTGGAAATCAAGCGTCTGGATCTGCCGGATGATAACAAAAACTCTGTTTACGAGCGTATGATTTCCGAACGTAATAATATTGCAGCTTCCTACACAGCAGAAGGCGAAGCGGAAGCAACCAAAATCCGCACCCAGACAGATTATGAAATTTCTATCAGTATTTCTGAGGCAAAGGCACAGGCAGAGGCAATTATCGCAGAAGGTGAAGCGGAATATATGAAGACCTTATCGGCTGTATATTCCGATGAAGCCAGAAGCGATTTCTATACCTTTGTATTGTCTCTGGACGCAGCGAAGGCATCTTTAACCGGCGATAACAAGACATTGATTCTGGATGAAGATTCCCCGATTGCGCAGATTTTCAATACGGTCGAATAGTTATAGTGAAAGGAAGAGAAAGAGATGGCAAAGGAATTATTAAAAAGAAGTGAAGTCAGAGTAGAAGATACATGGAAAGTAGAGGACATGTACGCTACAGTAGATGATTGGAAGAAGGATTTAGAAGTCGTAAAGAAACTGGCAGATGAGCTGGCAACCTATCAGGGCCGTATGGGAGAATCCGCAGAAAATCTTTATCAGGCAATGCACTTAGATGACGAAATCGGCCGTATCGGCGGTATGGCATTCAGCTATGCCAGCCGTTGTTCCGACGTAGACACTACCAATACGGAAAATCAGGCATTGGTAATGCAGGTAAGAACCTTATTTGTTTCCATAGGTGAAAAGTCTGCATTTATGACACCGGAAATTTTAGCAATTCCGGAGGAAAAGTTAGAGCAGTTTTACAAGGAAAAGCCTGAACTTAACGTGTTCCGCAATGCATTTAACAACATTCTCCGCAGAAAGGCGCATATGCTTTCCGCAGAAATGGAGCAGTTGCTTGCTTCTGCCGGAGATGTTACGGGAACATCCGACAATGTATTTTCCATGTTTAATAACGCGGATTTGGTATTTCCGGAAATTACCGATGAAAACGGTGAAAAAGTCCGCTTAACCCACGGCAGATATGTTCCGTTTTTGGAAAGCAGTGACCGCAGAGTCAGAGAAGATGCGTTTAAGGCAATGTATGCCACTTATAAGAGCTACCGCAATACATCGGCAGCAACCTATGCAGGCAAGTTAAAGGCCCATTGGTTTTCTGCCAAGGCAAGAAAATACAACAGCTGTCTGGAGGCGGCTGTAGACGGCACAAATGTACCTGCTACCGTATATCACAACCTGATTGAAGCCATCCACCAGAATCTGGACAAGATGCACCGCTATGTATCTATCCGCAAAAAGCT
>JAZQJL010000032.1:0-2955 GCA_045541595.1 Lachnospiraceae bacterium
CAAGGAGTTGTCAGTGAGTCTTGTCTTCCTAAGACCGCTTGGCCTCCGACTTGCTGGCCGGCGAAGTAGTAATAAGCGGAGCAAAAAATTCGGCACTGGGAATTCTGGCAGCAGCAGTTCTGACAGAAGAAACCGTTTGCATCAAAAACCTGCCGGATATCCGCGATATTAATGTTTTGCTGCAGGCAATTGAAGGAATCGGTGCCCGCATTGAACGTGTGGATGCCCACACAGTAATTATTAACAGTGCAAATGTACATCCAATGGCTGTGGATGATGAATATATCAGAAAAATCAGAGCGTCCTATTATTTAATCGGTGCGCTTCTTGGCCGTTTTAAAAAGACGCAGGTGGTACTTCCGGGTGGCTGCAATATCGGTAACCGTCCAATTGACCAGCACATTAAGGGCTTTGAGGCACTTGGTGCCAACGTTGCAATCCAGCACGGCATGGTAATTGCAGAAGCAAAAGAGTTAGAAGGAAATCATATTTACTTAGATATTGCCAGTGTAGGTGCAACCATCAACATTATGCTGGCAGCCTGTCTGGCAAAGGGTCAGACCATTTTAGAGAATTCGGCAAAGGAACCACACGTGGTAGACGTTGCCAACTTCTTAAACAGCATGGGAGCTAACATCAAGGGTGCCGGTACAGACGTTATCCGTATTACCGGTGTGGAAAAGCTTCATGGCAGCACATATTCCATTATTCCTGACCAGATTGAAGCAGGAACTTTCATGCTGGCAGCAGCGGCAACCAAAGGCGATGTTACTATCCGCAATGTAATTCCAAAGCATTTGGAAGCAATTTCTGCAAAGCTGGAGGAAATCGGCGCATTTGTAGAGGAATTTGATGATGCGGTCCGTGTAGTCGCAACCAAGCGTTTGGGTCATACACATGTAAAGACTCTGCCATATCCGGGTTTCCCAACCGATATGCAGGCGCAGATTACAACATTGCTGGCTCTTTCCGAGGGCACCAGCATTGTAACGGAAAGCATGTTTGAAAGCCGTTTTAAGTATGTAGATGAACTGGTACGCATGGGTGCGTCCATTAAGGTAGAAGGCAATACAGCTATTATTGACGGTGTTGGCGGTGTAACCGGAGCAACAGTCAGTGCTCCTGACCTGCGTGCAGGTGCAGCCCTGGTAATTGCCGGCCTTGTGGCAGAAGGCTTTACGGTAGTAGAGCATATAGAATTCGTAGAGAGAGGCTACGAGAACTTCGAAGGAAAGCTTTGCGGACTTGGTGCCCACATCGAGAAGATGGATTCCGAGGATGACAGAGCCGTACAGAAGTTCAAATTAAAAGTGAGTTAGGTGTATTAATAAGCTAACCTGAAAAAAGAAGAGATGAACCGAACACTCCCCGTCTTGAGAAAGTCGCTGTTCGGAACATCTCTTCTTTTGTTTTACACTACACCGAGAATACTTAATCCCGGATGATCTCTTAAATCGATAAAACGATTGTCGGACAGGGCAATGACCGGCTTGTCCAACTGATTTCGCTGCATCATAATAATTCTTCCCGTTTCTCCGTTACTTAACTTGATTGTGTAATTTAAGTAGGAATACATAATCTGGTCCAGGAAAGTCATTAAATATCCCGGATCATAAATGGTAAGCCCCTCTGTCTGGAAAATACCGATAACCTCCAGCGGACAGATTGGCCCGCGATAAACCCGTTTTGCGGTTAATGCATCGTATACGTCTGCAATGGCTACAATCTTGGCAAAAGGTTCGATTTCATTTAGGGTAAGACCCTTTGGATAGCCCTTACCGTCGCAACGCTCATGATGCTGCAGGGCAGCGGCGGCGACACGCGGATCTACCTTCTGGTCTTTTAAAATATTATAGCCCAGCATCGGGTGTTCCTGGATAATGCGGTATTCTTTGTCCGTCAGCTTGCCCGGCTTTTTTATGATGGACGGAGGAATCAGCATTTTGCCGATATCGTGCAGAAGTCCCGCCAAAGTAAGAAGCTGCGTTTCCTTTTCATCATATTTGAGCCAGTGGGCAAAGAGATTACAAATCAGCGCAACATTCATACTGTGGACATACGTGGCATCGTCCAGATTCCGGATGCCCATCATCATATCCAGCAGGGAATTCGGATTTTTACAGGAAGCAAAAATTTTGGATACGTTGGCCAACATGCTTTCTGTGTTTAACGGCGCCTTATTCTGTACCACTTCATTCAGCTGTTCCTTGTAAGAAACAAAGGAACTGTAGAAGGTCGTGGTAAAAGTGCGATATTCCGGACTGGCCTTGATACGGCCCACATAGGAGGTTTCCTTAGCGGCCGGTTTGCGCACGGGAGGCTTTTTACGTTTTTGGATAGCCTCTGGAGCAATAATCAGAATCTCATCAACGGAATAGAACTTTAAACGAGTAATCAGGCGGTCTGTTAATGCAGAGCCCTTTCCGACAATGATATGGTCGGAAGAAGAGCGGACATCCTGGGCAAGTATCATGCCCGGTTCTGCGTATGCGGTTTTAATTTTTGTTAAATTATCCATGTTACCGCCTCCGGCTAAAATGTGTTATTACAGGTATTTCTTTAATACTTCTACCTTATCCAGTGCTTCCCAAGGAAGATCCAGATCATTTCTGCCGAAGTGGCCGTAGGAAGAAGTCTGCTTATAGATTGGTCTTCTTAAATCCAACATCTTGATAATGCCGGCCGGACGAAGATCGAAGTTTTCACGGATGATGGCTTCCAGCTCAGCCTCGGACTTTACACCGGTACCGAAGGTGTCAATCATAACGGAGGTTGGCTGTGCCACGCCGATAGCGTAGGACAACTGGATTTCACAACGCTTTGCGAGACCTGCGGCAACCAGGTTCTTAGCAACATAGCGGGCTGCGTAGCAGGCAGAACGGTCAACTTTAGTGCAGTCTTTTCCGGAGAAAGCACCGCCGCCGTGTCTTGCATAGCCGCCGTAAGTATCTACGA
>JAZQJL010000033.1:0-21872 GCA_045541595.1 Lachnospiraceae bacterium
ACCAACGAAACCCTGAATTCAAGAATTTTTTTGGATTTAGGGTTTTTTAACAATGTAAAATTATTATCAGGAGGATATTTATGTTTGCTGATAGAGCTGAAATTTATATTCGCTCCGGAAAGGGCGGAGATGGTCATGTAAGCTTCCGCAGAGAAATGTTCGTGGCTGCCGGAGGTCCAAACGGTGGCGATGGAGGCCGCGGCGGTGATGTTGTTTTTGAAGTAGATACCGGAATGAATACTTTGGCAGAATATCGTTATGTTCATAAATATTGTGCTGAAGACGGCGAAAACGGCGGCAAAAATAACTGTACCGGCCGTGATGGTAAGGATATTGTATTAAAAGTACCCGAAGGTACTGTCATACGTGATGCGGCCAGTGGTAAAGTAATTGCGGATATGTCCCACGGAAATAACAGAGAAGTTATTTTACGAGGAGGTAAAGGCGGAAAAGGTAACCAGCACTATGCAACTGCAACCATGCAGGTACCAATGTATGCCCAGCCTGGTCAAAAATATTTGGAATTAAATGTATTGTTAGAGTTGAAGGTAATTGCAGATGTCGGTTTAGTCGGTTTTCCTAACGTAGGTAAGTCCACCTTTTTAAGCCGTGTTACAAATGCAAAGCCTAAGATTGCAAATTATCACTTTACAACTCTAAATCCCAATTTAGGTGTCGTGGATTTAAAGAATGGAGCAGGCGGATTTGTTATCGCTGATATTCCGGGCTTAATTGAAGGTGCTTCTGAAGGTGTTGGCCTTGGTCATGAGTTCCTTCGTCATATAGAGCGTACCAAAGTACTGATTCATGTTGTGGATGCTGCCGGCACCGAAGGACGTGATCCGGTAGAAGACATCCGTGCTATCAACAAGGAATTATTTGCCTACAATAAAGGATTAGAGAATAAACCGCAGGTAATTGCAGCAAATAAGCTGGACGTGCTTTACGGCGAAGAAAAAGACATTGCCATGGAATTGCTGCGTACCGAACTGGAGCCGGAAGGCATGAAGATTTTCCCTATTTCTGCAGCTACCGGCGAAGGCATTGACGCTTTATTATATTATGTTCATGACATGCTTAAGAATGCAGAAGAAGCTCCTATTGTGTTTGAAAAGGAATTTTTCTTAGATTCTTTGGAATCTGAAACAGAACCATATTTTGTAGAATACAATGAAGAAGACGATGTTTACGTGGTAGAAGGTCCTCGTATCGAAAAAATGCTTGGCTACACTAACATTGACTCTGAAAAGGGCTTTGAATTCTTCCAAAAGTTCTTAAAAACAAACGGCATCTTAGATGAACTGGAAGCATTAGGCATTAAAGATGGCGATACTGTCCGCATGTATGGTTTAGAATTTGATTACTACAAGTAAGTTCAAAAGCCGAGCAGTGTAAAGAATTTCAGAGAAAAACTTGTTTTTTAACGAAATTCTTTATGCTGTGAGGTTGAAGGACGCCGCGCGTCCTTCACTGAGGAAATGCGATAGCATTTTCGAAGTGTTTTGAACTTACAGCGCAGCGTGGTTCACCACTGAGGAAATGCGATAGCATTTTCGAAGTGTTTTGAACTTACAGCGCAGATAACAACATTTATAAGGAGGAAAAACGCATGACAAGTAAGCAGCGTTCTTATTTAAAAGGTCTTGCCATGAACCTGGATCCATCCTTCCAGATTGGTAAAGCCAGCTTAACTCCGGAATTTACAGAAAGCATTATTGAAATTCTGGAAGCAAGAGAATTAGTAAAAATTAATGTTTTAAAAAATTGCGAGGATGAACCGAAAGAACTTGCACAGGTTCTGGCTGACAGAACCCACTCTGAATTGGTTCAGGTAATTGGCAGAAAAATCGTCCTTTATAAAGAATCTAAAAACAAAAAGAAGATCGAATTACCTAAATAAATGTTTTGCCAGGAAACGGAGGACTCAAATGAAGATAGGAATTATGGGAGGCACCTTTAATCCGATTCATAACGGGCATCTGACTTTAGCTGCTACGGCAAAAGATGTTGCAGGATTGGATGAAATCTGGTTTATGCCCTCCGGTCTGCCGGCTCATAAATCAAATGAGGAATTAGTGTCCGCGGAGCATCGTCTTACCATGGTACGTTTAGCTATGAAAGATAAGAAGGGATTTATTGCCTCTTCCTTCGAAATTGACCGTCCCGGATTCACCTATACCGCAGATACTGTAACCGCCCTTAGTAAAGAATATCCGGAGCATAATTTTTTCTTCATTATCGGCGGAGATTCCCTGATGAAATTTCATCACTGGGTCAAACCGGATGTGATTTCATCCCATGTCACCTTACTTGCGGCAGGAAGAAACGGAGTTTCTTATGAAAAGCTGTCCATGCAGTCAGAGAAGCTGCAAGAGTTATTTGGTACAAAGATAATGTTACTTGATATGCCTGAAATTGCCATATCTTCCAACCAAATCAGGCAATGTTGCAGGAAAAAAGTAGAGGCTGTCAAAGAATATCTTCCTAAGAACGTTTATGACTATATTTATAGGCACAATCTCTATCAAGCACAGTAGCCGGTGAGGCAACAAACAAGGAGCAATCATGGAAGTTTCCAACGAATATATACTTTCTTTAGAACAGAAATTGCAGCAGACATTAACGCCAAAACGGTATCTTCATACGCTGGGGGTTGCCTATTTATCAGCATCCCTTGCTATGTGCCATGGCGTTTCCCATCGGGATGCTTTAGTGGCAGGTCTGCTCCATGACTGTGCCAAAAATTATCCGGAAAAAGAGATGCTAGATGCCTGTTTAGAGCTCCAAATTCCGCTGTCTATGCATGAAAAACGCATTCCGGAGCTAATTCATGCCGCTTACGGTTTTTATCTTGCAAAAGAGGAATACGGCATTACGCGGGAAGATATTTTGGCCGCAATCCGAAATCACACCTTAGGGCGCCCGGGCATGAGTAAGCTGGAGCAAATCGTTTATTTGGCGGATTATTTCGAACCGGAACGAACACAACCAACTACGCCCTGCCTGGATGAAATCAGAAAAATTGCATTTCAGGATTTAGACCTTGCAACCTTTTTAGTATGTCAAAATACCCTTAACTATTTTGAAGCAACCAACAAAGAGAAAGATCCTATGATTTTTCAGGTTTACAAATATTATAAAAATATAGTCGCAGCCAAAGACCATGCACCGGCATCCGGCTGTAACCAAATAGAATAGGAGAGAATCAGAATTATGGAACGTTCAAAACTCATTGTAAAAAAAGCATATGATGCCTTAAACGATAAAAAAGCCGAAGATATTAAAGTGATTGAAATCGGAAAGCTTTCCACCGTAGCAGATTACTTTATTATTGCTAACGGTTCCAATGCTCCGCATGTAGAGTCTTTAGTGGATAATGTGGAAGAGGAACTTCTCAAAGAAAAAATTCATCCGGAACGCGTAGAAGGTGTCAAAAGCTCCGGCTGGATTCTGATGGACTACAGTGATGTAGTCGTTCATGTGTTTTCCAAAGAAGACCGTTTATTTTATGATTTAGAGCGGATTTGGAGAGACGGAAAAGAAATTAATGTAGAAGAACTCTAAAATATAAAAGATCATATATCCTATTGGCTTTTAGTTGAAATTTCAAAGGATATATGATCTTTTTTTCTTTTGTTATAGCATACGGAAGAGTCCGATTACCTTGCCAAGAATTTCTACCTCAGGAACGATAATCGGGTCCATATAGTCATTTTCCGGTTGCAGACGATAATAATTCTTTTCTTTATAAAATGTCTTTACCGTAACAGAGTCTTCAATTAATGCTACTACAAAGTCGCCGTTTTTTGCATGGGACTGTTTTTGAACTAAAATAGTGTCTCCGTCAAAAATACCGGCATTGATCATGCTTTCGCCCTTAACTTTTAGCATGAAAGTTTCCTGATTTGGCATATACTCCATAGGAATAGGGAAGTAGCTTTCAATATTTTCTACTGCAAGGATTGGCTGGCCGGCAGTAACCGTGCCAACGATCGGCACATTAACAATTTCGCGGCGTGTAAGATTGAAGTTTTCATCTACGATTTCAATAGCACGAGGCTTTGCCGGGTCACGACGTATGTAGCCGTTTTTCTCCAGGGTTTCCAAGTGGGAGTGTACACTGGATGTAGATTTTAAATTTACAGCCTCACAAATTTCACGAACCGCAGGCGGGTATCCTTTGCTTAAAATTTCATTTTTCATAAATTCTAATATTTCTTTTTGTTTAGAGGAAATTTTTCCGTATGACATAATGATATCTCCCTTCCGGGTCTTGTATTTTACAATTCTATTTAATCACAAGAACATACATTTGTCAAACAAAAGTTCGATTTTTTTAAGAAAACCTATTGACAAACAAACGTTCTATGCTATAATAAGAACATAGATTCGAGAACAAAAGTTCGAATATTGCGAATTATTTTTTGGAGGTGTCATATATGTATACAGCACGTAGAAAAAAAGCAGATGTTCCATATATGTTTTTAGGTAAAATAGCAGCTATCGTTCTTTTTATGGTTGTATTATTTCTTATTGTATTATTTGTTTTACCGGAAAGAACAGCAGCGGCCGGCAATTCTACCGGCGGCACATACAAAATCACCTCTGTACAAATTGAAGAAGGCGATTCTCTCTGGAGCCTCGCTTCTGAATATTACACTGATGAATTTTCCTCCATCCGCGCTTATATTACAGAAATCAAAAGAATGAACGGGCTCACCTCCGACGTTCTGTACACAGGAAACTATATTTTAATTCCTCATTTTGTTACAGAGTAACTTCATTTAAAATTTATTTGTACATATTCTTCTTTTATGGTAACATAAATTAAGTTATAAGTTTACCCGGAGGATATTATCAATGAAAAAATTAGCAAAGTTTCTACGATTCCTTGCTTTGGTTGCTCTTATTTTTTTAGCGATTACCATGTGTTTCGTATTTAACAAAATACTGGATCAAAAAATAGAAGCACAGCAACAGCAAACAATAGAAGCAATAGAAGATATCAAAGCTAACCAATCAAACGAATAAAAATTCCCTGCCATTAAATTTTTGATGTAACAAAACACTTTTATTTAATGACAGGGGTTTTAATTATTCTTCTTTGGAACGATTCCAGGCAGATAGAGGCCCATCTATAACAGCATGAAATAAGCGTTCTGCAACTCCGGGACTGTCCTCATTTAGTTGCTTTATTAAATCCTTTGCATATTCCCGTTTTGTATAGCCATCTGCCGGACATGGATTTTTCTGAATCGGGAGCTGGTATATATTCTTAAATCCTACAATGTCCGCTTCATTTACATATATTAGTGGACGTATCAGAGTAATATCCATCCGATCTAAATATGTCACCGGCGCAAAGGTATAAAATCGGCCTTCATAAATTAAAGACATTAGCATCGTTTCTATAACATCATCTTTATGATGGGCATACGCAGATTTATTGCAACCTAGCCGCTTGGCTTCTTCATTAAAAGCCCCTTTACGCATCTTGGCGCACAAAGAACAGGGATTGGTTTCTTCCCGGCTTTGAAAAATCACTTCGCCTATATCGGTTTTAACAATAGTATATGGCACCTCTAATTGCTCACATAATGCCTTAATTGCACTTAAATCAAAGCCCGGAAATCCTAAATCCACGGTAATGGCTTCTAATGTAAATTTTTTGGGATAAAAACGCCGTAAGCCGGCTAAGGAATAGAGCAGTGCCAAACTGTCTTTGCCACCGGAGATTCCTACCGCAATTTTATCCCCTTCGTTAATCATCTGATAATCATCTACAGCCTTTCTGGTAAGGCTCATCAAGCGTTGTAATTTCATTATTTTCCTCTTCCCTAAAAAAAATAGCCGAATTTTACATATTATCTGTTGTTTTGACACAATTATACCATGTTTCTTCTATAAATTTAAGCTATAAAATAAAAAAAATTTAAGGTGAGGTTTGGTATGCGGTTTACAATAGCATGGAAAAGGATTATAGTATTTACGCTTTTGTTTACATTATTTTTAATGAATGTACCGGTTGCTTCAACGGTATATGCAGCCAGTTTAAAATATTACAATTATACAACAAATTCAAATGAAACGTATACCGGAAAACAGGTAACCTATACCTATAACAATCAAAAGCTTTCCCTTACATATCCAGGACTAATTTTTAGTGGAATAGCTTTAGCTGATTGTGAAGATCTATTTGAAAAATCTTTAGGTTTACAGGCAGAAGTAAGCGGCAATGTTATTTCCATTACAAACGGAAAAATAAAGCTTGAACTTACCGTTGGCAGTAAAACTGTCCTTGTAAACGGAAAGTCTGAAACCACAAGCATTGCACCAATGAAAATTAAAATCAACAATGACATAAAATATTATGTTCCAACCCGTTATGTGGCTGAAACATTTGGTTTTGAATATGTTTGGTACAGCAGTTCAAACAGTGTAAAAATTACAAAGCCATTAACGTTTGAAGAATCCGGCACCACTTTCACCTATACGGATAAAGAATATACTGTTAAACACAATGGCCAAAAAATTTCTTCAGATATGCCGGTAATTTACTATAAAGGATCCGTAATTGTCCCTGCAAAACAAATATTTCAAGGGGCCGGATGTTTAACAAAGGAAGAAAACAATGCAATTCTGATTACCAAAAATGAACTTACCATTCGTTTTGAAGCTGATAGCAGAACCGTATATGTAAATGAGAAGAAAATCATTAATGATTCTTCTTCCATGAAAATTACGGATTGCATTACCGGAAAATCAGAAATTTACGTTCCTTTAAAATTTGCTGCAGATTTATTAGGATATGAATTAACTTATTCAAATTATAGTTATAATTTGCAGGATACAGCTTTTACCGGAAGCATCGATTTATATCCGGATTTAAAAAACGGTGTTTGGAAAGAACAGAATTATGGAAACATTCAAAACATCGAAGAACAAGGTCCACAGACCGTATATTACGAGTGGTACGGTGAAGAAAAGAACATTTCCGGTAAAAAAAATTTGTCAAAAGTAAAAGCTTATGCCACTGAAAATGCTGCAGTAGTGGAATTTTACGGCATTACCAGAGATGATATTAATGATTTTTTGGATAATGGAATTGTTGTTTTTGAATTAAAAGACGTAACTACAGATATCGGGCCAAGTTTTTATGCGGATTTTGATATTCCTCATTTACTTTATACTTTGTTAACGCCTTTAAATACCAATATTAAAGTCCTTTTCATGATTCCAATAGAAGATGAGTGGACTTTTGTTGAACAAAGAGATTGCGTACAGGTATATTTTCATCACGCGGATTTGGCCAAAAATGACTTACAAATCTCTTCAAACCACGTATATCCTGATGATAAACTTGTTATTCCTTTACCGGATGGTATTTCTTTATCAAATATTTCAGATGAAGATGCCTATTTATCAAAGAAAATACATATAAAAATTGACGGAAATCATGTTGAATATTTTAATAAACATGCATTAATAAATCCGTATTATTTTGTTGGAATTTCAAGCATATCATATGACGCAAAAACTAACAAAACAACTATATCATTATCAACAAACTCCATATGCGGATACACCTATACATTGGAAAATGGTTATTTGGCTATAAATATCGGAAAGCCTACAGAGATTTATTCTAAAATAATTGTTTTGGATGCAGGTCATGGAGGAATCGACCCGGGTGCGGTCAAAAATGGTGTAAATGAAAAAGATATTAATTATAAAATTATTAATGTTTTTGCCAAAGAATTCTTTAAGAGTTCCGATATAAAAGTTTATTTTACCAGAGAAACTGATGTAAAAATAGATTTGTATGATCGCGCAGCATTTGCATCCGAAGTCGGGGCTGACATGTTTATCAGTGTTCATATGAATTCCAGCAATTTAAGTTCTGTAAGCGGAACCCAGGTTTATTATTCCGGTAAAAACAATAAAGTTTCGGACACGGGATTCAGTAGTTATCAATTAGCAAAGGCGTTGGTTAACAATTTAAGTACAGCGATGGGAACCAGAAATCGTGGCGTTACCAAAGAAGATTTTGTTGTTGTTAAGCACAATACGGTTCCGGCGGTTCTGATAGAAATGGGATTTATAACAAACACTGCAGAGTTATCAAAACTCACAAATGCCACCTATCAGAAAAAAGCGGCCGAAACCATATTCAAGACCGTTACGTCGTTATATAGCACTTACTTTTTGCGTTAAACTCGCGTTTAGCGCAAAAATGGATATTGAATAAAAGGCAGTCTTCTCTTACAACCCCTGAGAAAAACTGCCTTTTTTCAGTTATTTCAGACTATAAAATTTCGGATGATAATCTGTTATTTATCTGCAGCAATTTTTGCTAAGTTCAAAGGATTCACAATCTGTACATGCTTTTTCTGTTGGATTTGCTTCGTGAGTTCCTACAAGAATGTGATCAAGACTGCAATAATTTTCATCCTTTGCATGATGTGCGCAGCTCTTAATAGTACACTTAATGCTTTCATTCTTTCTGATTGCCATAATTAGATTCTCCTTTACTTATTAAATTGATTGTAACACACATAGTATTTCATGACGTAGATAAATTTATGTAGCAACATTGATTTTTTTTGATTTTTGCGCTAAACTTGATTATATAAGTTAATTTTACTTCCACTTCATCAGGGAGGAATCAAATATGAAAGAACGTTCCTATTACGAAGAAAAAAATATTGAAAATATAAAGAAATTACGTGAACTGGAGAAAGAGCTTCCGCCCTATGCTACTACTTTTTTTCGAGGTATAGAACCCCATACTGCCTCAAGGACAAGAATTGCCTATGCAATTGATTTAAAGGTGTTTTTCGAATATATCCGGAACTCTAATCCGATTTATAAAGATAAAACCCTCCGTGAACTTGATTTTGACCTGTTAACCAAGCTTCAGGCCAGCGATATTGAAGAATATTTAGAGCATTTAAAGTATTATATCGGTCCGGACGGTAAAGAAATTACAAATTCCGAGTCGGGAATTAAGCGGAAGCTCTCTGCTCTCCGTTCATTTTATAACTATTTTCATACCCACCAGATTATTGATACTAATCCAACCCTGCAGGTACGTATGCCAAAGCTTCATGAAAAAAACATCATTCGAATGGATGCAAATGAAGTTGTGGAATTTTTAGATACTGTAGAAAGCGGAAACAAACTGACAAAAAATCAGATGATTTTTCACAAAAAGACAAAAGTACGCGACCTTGCTCTAACTACTCTTTTACTCGGAACCGGAATCCGTGTTTCCGAATGTGTGGGATTAAATCTTAAGGATGTGGACTTTAATAATGACCGTATCAACATTACCCGAAAGGGCGGCTATGAGTCCTTTGTCTATTTTGGTGCGGAAGTCAGAGAAGCCTTGTTAGATTATTTAGAAGAACGCAAAAAGATGATTCCGGCAGACGGGCATGAAAATGCACTGTTCCTTTCCAATCGAATGCAACGCATCAGTGTCCGTAATGTAGAAGTGCTTGTAAAAAAATATGCCTCTTCTGCTGTGACTACAAAGAAAATTACACCGCATAAATTGCGTAGTACCTATGGCACACAGCTTTATAAAGAAACCGGTGATATTTATCTGGTTGCAGACGTACTGGGTCATAAAGATGTTAATACCACCAAGAAACACTATGCTGCTTTGGAGGAAGAACGCCGTCGAAGTGCAAAAGATGCTGTTATATTACGTGAAAAATAAAAAGAAACAAAAAAAGTGAAGCTATTTACAGGAATCTTTCCTGCAGATAGCTTCACCATTTGTATAAGGACCATATATTATAGGTTTTTTATCTTCTTTGCTCAAGTAAAATTTTCTCAAGTTCTAAAAGTTCTGCCGGTTTTAATTGTTGATTCTTTAAATACTCCGTCAGAAAGTTTCCTAAAGATCCGTTAAATACTTTATCCAGTAAGGCGTCTGTTTCAATTTGCTGTATTGCTTTTTTTGTAATGGTTGCACGGCAGAAAAAACCTGGTTCTTCTCTATCGATGGCACCTTTTGCAATAAGACGATTGATTACAGTATATGTAGTATTCTTTTCCCAACCAATATATTCTTTAATAATCTTTGCAATATCTTTTGCTGCCAGAACTTTGTTAGACCAAAGCAGCTCCATTATATTTAACTCACCTTCGTGTAAACGAATATCTTCTCCCATAGTAAACACCTCTCCAAATGAGCATCTACAAATGTAGATGACTTTTGTAACAAAATACTACCACACTAGAATACTATTTGTCAATCACATTTTCGAAACAAACCACAGAATATATCGGTAAATTTAAAAATTCGTCGTTTTCTACAAAATTAGAATCAGAAATTCGTACAATATTCCTTACATTGAATTGACTGCGGAAAGATAACATACTTTTTGTTTTGCTTTTTCCCTCTTTTTTTATTTCAATCGGAGTATAGGAATTGTCGTCTTCATTCTGTAGAACGAAGTCTATGGATGCCTGACTTTTGGCTTCCCAAAACTTGCAATCTAATTGTTTTTCCCGTAACGTCTGGACCACATAATTTTGAAGGCGAATTTGGCGTTCTACAGGAGTAAGCTCGTTATTTCTTGCGGAAAAATTCAGTGAGAAGTCCGGATAAAAAAGTTTAAACTGCTGCTCTTCTTTTCCGAGACAATCCAAACGGTATAGCATATTATGTTTTGTTAAAAACTCAATAGCATCCTTATACATCTGATAAGTTGTGCCTTTTCGAATCAGATTAAACTGAAATTTCTGATTTGGTTTGTTCAGTTGTTCGTCAATCGTAGAATATACCTGCAGGCACTTATAATTTGTCTTATCTCCTGCTTCATGCTCCATGCCATATAACAGCATTTGTTTCTGGATATACTGGCGTTCCATTACGTTAACCGTTGATTCCATTTCCAGATATTCATTCATAACATCCGGCATACCGCCGATCCATAAATACTCATCAAAGGTTGATAATAATTCATGATGAACGATATCAGGTAATTTTTTTCTGTTTTTGTAATGCGCCATGATTACTTCTACGTACCAGTCTTTTCCGATTGCAGTTAAAAACTCATCAAACTGAAGCGGGAATAAGGTATGACAGCACAATTGTTTTTTTGCTTCGTTACTAAGCACATCATAGCTGGATAAAAAAATCCAATACAACTGCCGGTTGTCTTTAACAAGATGTAATAGTTTTGCAACAAATTCCGGACAATGATATACCTCATCAAATACAAAAGGAATTTGGTAAAGCATTTCCTCCGGAAGTTCAAAATACTTTCCTAAAGCAGAAAAAATCTCTTCTTCCGGCAGATTTTCAAAATATTCGGCAAGTTCTTTATTATGTTCAAAGCTAAGATACAAATAAGAGTCTAAAAAAGACTTGGCAAATTCACATGCCAGGTATGTTTTTCCGACTCCTTTTATGCCGGTCATGTAAAAAGGGTTGCGCTCTTCTTTTTCCATCCAGGCCTGTAATGTATTGATCATGTTTCTTTTCATAATAAATTCCTTCCCTTTGAGACTTATCGTCTCAGCTTCTGAAGCAGCTTTGTAAAATATTCCGGTACCGGTGCTTCAAATTCCATATACTCCTTTGTTGTTGGGTGGATAAAGCCCAACACTCTTGCATGCAGAGTCTGCCCTTCTAAATGAAAACTGTCTTTTGCCGGTCCATAAACAGTATCTCCGACCAGCGGATGATGGATGCTGGACATATGGACTCTGATTTGGTGGGTCCGGCCTGTTTCCAGACGACATTCAATATGAGCATATTCCGAACCGAGGTTTTCTAACACGCGGTAATTCGTTACCGCCTCTTTACCGTTTTTATAATTGATTGCCATTTTGGTACGTTCGGTAGGATGTCTTCCGATAGGTCCTTCTACTCTTCCTTCCTGCTCTTTGAAGGAATGATATACGATGGCTTCATATTTTCTTGTTATGGAGTGTACCTTTAACTGCTCGGCAAGACACTGGTGTGCCACATCATTTTTACATACCACCAGTGCACCGGTTGTATCTTTGTCAATACGATGCACAATACCAGGCCGCATAATGCCATTAATTCCGGACAGACTGTCTTTACAATGATAAAGCAGTGCATTAACCAATGTTCCGGAATAATGCCCTGCTGCAGGATGTACCACCATGTTTTTAGGTTTATTAACGACAATGACATCCGAATCTTCATACAAAATGTCCAAAGGAATATTCTCCGGCTCTACTTTCAAGGTTTCCGGCTCAGGCAGCAGAACTTCTACCTCCTGTCCGGCAGACACCTTAAAATTTGGTTTTAAAAGCTTTCCGCTTAGGGTAACATTTCTGCCATCAATCAGTTTTTGAATATATGTTCTGGAAAGCTCCGGCAAATATGCAGACAGTACTTTATCAATCCGAATATCATCATATTCTTCTTCGATTTCAATTTTCATCAGATTCTGCATCTGCTGCATGGGACATTTCCTTTCTTTTTGGTGATAAAAACTTAAACTCATCCTCTTTATATTTGGTGAACACCAAAATAACCGTTAAAAATGCACAAACCGTAAGATAACAGTCCGCCACATTAAAGATTGGGAAGTCAATCAGTTCAAAGTATAAAAAGTCTGTTACAAAGCCAAAGAATACGCGGTCAATGGTATTTCCTACCGCACCGGCAACCATAACCGTCAGCACCCAGAATAAAGGAAGATATCCTTTGGTTTTTGGCATTTTTACATATACATAAATAAGCAATAGAAAAATAAAAACAGAAGCAATCAAAAGGATGTCTACCTTGCCCTGAAGAATTCCCCAGATAGAACCTCTGTTTTCATGGTAGTGTAAGGAAAACACACCCTCCCAAAGAGACTTTGGAGCCGCTTTTAAATAGGTTCTTGCAAAATATTTGGTTAATTGGTCAATAAAAATCAATACAAGGCATACTACTGCCTGCAGAATGTATGGAAAACGCTTCATATTAACAAGCTCCTTCTTTTAAATAATTGATTGCAGCATGCATTTCTTCTTTTGTAACATCTGTGGTTGTATAGCAACTGCCAATGGCATCTAAAAGAACAAAGCGGATGAATGCGCCTTCTTTTTTCTTGTCATGGAAACAGTTTTCAATAATTTCGTCGTTGCTAAGGCCTTTAAAACGCACAGAAAGCCCGTAGGACGCAATTATTTCTTCAATGTTAATAAGTTCCTCTTTTGTTATTTTTTCTCTTAAAAACGAAATAAACGCCGCTGCGACCATTCCCAGCCCCACACATTCGCCGTGAAGCAAAGAAAAATGCAAAGATTTCTCGATGGCATGACCAATGGTATGTCCGAAATTTAAGTGGGCACGCTCTCCCTTTTCCTTCGGATCATTCTCTACCACCTGTTTTTTTATTTTCTGACTGCAAAATACCATCTCGGATACCGCGTCAGGATTTAAAGCCAAAACTTCCTCCTTATGCTCTGTCAGCCAATGATAATACTGCTTGTCTCTTATAAAACTGTGCTTAATAATTTCGCCCATGCCGGAGGCAAGTTGACGCTTATCTAACGTATGTAACACGGAAAAATTAACATAGACCAGGGACGGCATATAAAATGCACCCACCATATTCTTGTATCCGCGGAAATCCACACCGGTTTTTCCGCCAATGCTGGAATCCACCATGGAAAGTAATGAAGTTGGTACCTGAACAAAACGGATTCCTCTTAAGTACGTTGCAGCCGCGTATCCGGTCATATCTCCGGTAACACCACCGCCCAGCGCAATCAGCACATCCGAGCGGTCAAACTGCCTCTGAATGAGAAATTCATACAAATCTGTAATGACATCCAGCGTTTTATGCTCTTCTCCTGCCGGAAACACAAAACGATGTACCTGTTCCCAACCTGCATTTTTTAAAAGTGCTTCCACTTCCTCACCGTAGAACATATTTACATTAGAATCCGTAACAATGCAAAGCCGTTTTCCCATCATCTGAAGATTATTTAAGGATTCCGGCAAATTTTGAAAGGAATTCTGAAGTTCAATGTTATAGCAGTGAGATCCATTATATAAAATTGGTAAAATAGTATGTGCGTTCATATGTTGTGTCATCCCCGTTGGTCGTAAGTATTTTTATTCTGCATCAGAAGCAACGTTAGTGAAGTTGATGGCAATCTTAGGAAGTTCTTCTTCTTTGGATTCCGGAGTTTCTTCCTGCGATACTGTCGGCTGGAAGGAATCCAGTTCAACAGTCGGTAAATCCATCATATGGATTTGGAAACTTTCTGTTTCCAGTAATTCAATCTGAGCTGCTGCAAGATTTTTAAACTGAAGTTTATACTTTTCGTACTGCTGACACAGCTGTACCGTTTTTTGATGAATTTTTTCTAATTCCCGCTTAGCATCACTGACAATAATCTCTGATTTTGTCAGTGCTTCCTTTTCGATGGCATGAGCGTTGCGCAATGCAGTTTCCTGCGTTTCTTCTGCCGTCTTCTGAGCCAGCATTAACGCCTTCTGCATGGTTTTTTCTATGGTTTTATAATTTTGAAGTGCATCATTTAAGACATTTACTTTATCTGCAAGTTCCATTTTTTCGCGATAAAGCAGTTCGTAGCTGTCAACAATTTCCTTCATAAAAGAATCCACATCTTTTTTGTCGTAGCCCAGACCTCCGGACTTAAAGACTCTGTTCTGTATTTCTACAGGTGTTAACATAACTTTTTCCTCCTTAAGAAATATATTTATTTATTATGACGACAATGCGACCTTTTTTCGTAGTATTTTTTATTTCAGCGACCAAAAACCGGCCTTTGCCCCGTACAGACACAATATCTCCCTCAGAAAGGTTTTGCCCTGCCTTTGTAGTAAGACGGCCGTTGACAAAGGTTTTTCCGCCATCAATCAATGCTGTAAGCGAGCTTCTGGACGTTTGGAATGCCACGGATAAAAATGCATCCAGCCGAAGGGAAGCTACCGTACCCGTAATTTCTTTCAGCTCCGGCTTTAATTCCTGCTCATCGGGAACGGTAATTTCGCAATGCACCAACGTATGCTTTACATTGCAAAGTTCTTTGCAGATAAAATCCGCAATAGCCTCTGTGCAAAATACATAGGCCTGTTTTTCTTTTATGTAAATATCACCGATTTTGGCCCTGGTGATTCCCAAGTGCAGCAATGCCCCCAAATAATCCCGGTGGCTCAAAGCTTCTCCGTATTTCAAAGACGAAGGAGTAATACTGATACAAACTATCGGAAACAGATACGGTTCCTCCGGCTCGATTTGTCTTAGCGCGGAAACAGGCTCTCTTCCGTCAAAAGCAATGCAAAAACGTTCTGCGTCCGGGGTTCCGCCGTAGCAGGAATAGCATACCGCCGGAAATTCTTTGGCGGAAGTATAAAATAAATTCTGCTCAGCCAGCCCAAGGAAATCTGTGTATACCACAATCTCTTTTTGATACGCCAACTGAGCGGATTCCAACAGTCTTTTTTTAATTATCAATTCTTCTTTTTCTGTGTTCATCTTACTTGTTTAACAAATCCGGAATCTTAAATCCGGTGGATTCGGAAATCATTGCAAAATAGTCCCCGCTGATATCTACTTTTTCAGGAGATATACAGAAAATGCATCCGGAAATCTGATGGATTTTTGCATCTAAGGCATAAATCGCACCGGAAATGAAATCCATCATTTTTTGAGCAAGTTCAGGCTCTACCTTTTCAAGATTAATAATAACCGCTCTGTCCTGTTTTAACAAATCACAAATTTCCTGGGAATCATTAAATGTGGATGGCTGTCTGATAATTAATTCTAATCCTGCAGAGGAAGCAGAACGCATTGGCACCGGCTGACGCTCCGGACGTGTTACACGTCTTGGCTGCTCAAAGCTTTCTGTGCTTTCTTCATAGCTTCTGAGCTGGGCAGAGCGCATCGGTTTTGCTTCAAAACGTTTTGGCGGCTGAGGAATTGCCTGCTCCTTTACTGCTGCAGACTCTCTTTCCATACGTTCTGATCTGTAAGATTCCCGACGTTTTACCACCGGTTCATCTTCTTCTAAATCATCATCAAAATCGTCGTCATCTGTTAACTTTAAAGAATCTAAAATACTCTGGATAAATTTTCCCATTTTTATTCACCTTGATTATTCGTTTATCTGGAATAATCCCTTTCACCAAATATTCCTGTTCCGATACGTACCATGGTGGCGCCTTCTTCTATGGCTACCTCGTAGTCTGAAGACATTCCCATGGACAAAATATCCATAAAAACATTATCAATGTTTTTTGCGTTTATGTCAACCAGTAATTCCTTCATTTTTCTAAAATAAATTCGATTTTCTTCCGCAAATTCCGTATATGGTGCCACCGTCATCAGTCCTCTTATTTTCAAATGGGGCATTGTGGCAATTTCACGAATGGCCTCTGCGACTTCCGATGCAGTAAACCCATGCTTTGACTCTTCTTCTGCCATATTGACTTCCAACAAAATCTCCGTCCGGAGATTTTTCTTTGCTGCTTCTTTTTCAATTGCCTCCGCCAGTTTTACGGAATCCACGGAATGAATCAGACAGGCGGTTCCAACCACATATTTAATTTTATTGGTCTGCAGACTGCCGATCATATGCCAACGTATATCATCAACTTCTGCCTGTCCTGATTTGTCCCGCATCTCCTGCGGTTTGTTTTCTCCAAAGTCGCGCATACCGGACTGATATGCTTCTTCAATCATGCAAAAAGGTTTTGTTTTGCTGACAGCAATTAACGTCACCTCGTCTGCAACTCTCCCTGCACGTCTACAGGCTTCCTGAATGTTTTCCAAAACCCTGAAAAGATTTTCTTTTATCATAATTGGTTCCGCCCTTTTAATAAATTACCGCATCTTCCTGTACGGTAGATGCATCCAAGGCTATGTGGTCATAAGCAGACAAACCGGAATCGGAATTCTTTTTCACAATCACATAACCGTTTTCTGTTTTTAATCGTTCCACCCGTTTAAATACACTGTAGCCTTTGTTGATATTATATGCCCCTTCTAACTTGTTTACAAAGGTATATAACATCACTCGTCCTGTGGTATCCGCCGTTGTGGAAATATAGGTTTCTTTTGGGAAATCATTACAGTCAATATAGGAAAAGCCTGCATTGGAGTAAAATACTTCCACCGGTTTAAACGTGTATTGCGTGGTTCCTGTCTCCTGATTAAATTCTTCTATCAACAGACCCTTTACCTGTTCACCTTCATTTCCGCCGGTAACCAGATATTCTTCCGGTATACGGTAATAATCCTTAAAAGTAATCGCAGTTTCCGGAATTTTAAGTCCCTCCACATATTCTACTTCAAATTTTACCTCAACAAAACGCTCCGAAATAAAATTGGACAAATATTTATCCATCTTAAGTTCCGCAAAATATGCATCATCTTTCCGGTAGCAGGTAATCGGTGCCGTTACTTTTATGTCATTATCCAGATAGAATGTTGCTTTTTCTTTTCCCAGCAACTGGCCGTAAAGGGTATCTGTCAGCAATACCACGATACTCCAGCTATCCCCGGTAACCAGTTTATAAACCGGAGAATTTGCAGAAATCAATTCCGCACTGTATAAAGAAACGGCAGCGTCCTGCTGTTCAAAGCAGGCGGTTGAAACATCCTGCATAGTGTAATTTGTATACTCATCCATAAAGTAAGAAATAATACCGCTCTTTTCTGAAGATACAACATGAAAGTTTGATATAATGCCCGTGGTTGTTACAATCTGGTTCAGTTCTTTTAAGAGCATTGTATCTATTAAACGCTGATACCCGGTGGTAACCTCCGCTTTTTTTTCAGCAATACTTTTATCTGTATTTGAATTTATAAAGTTTTTCTGTAGCAGCTGCTTTAAGTCGGTTAAGTCATCACCATTTAGTTTAATTTCCGTATCACTGCCGGAAATCAAGTCATACATATCCCGGTTGCTGTCGATGGAGTAAATTGTGGTGTTTTTTGCCACGCGGGAACCTTCACCAAAATAATAATTCAGGTAGCCGGCAATTTCTGTATATACTAACTCTTCTTCTCTTAAAATCATGCCGTCACACTGGGAAGTTACATAGAGTTCTCCGGGCTGTACTTCGTAAAGTGGTATCTCTGCTTTTGTCCAAAAAGTATATACATAAGATATAATATAAACTAATATAACAAGAAATACAATTATGCCTATATTTACATCTTTTCTCTTTTTTACGCGAATGATGTTATCTGCCACTGTTACCGCTACCTTTCTGATTTATTCTGTCCTTTTTGATTATACCTTTTTTTCATGAATATATCAAACAAAAAATGTAAATACTGAGAATAAGAATATAAGAAAGGAGCTGTTCTTATGAAATTTTTAGATTACGTCGCACTGACACTGGTCATTGTCGGTGCCGTCAACTGGGGCTTGATTGGATTTTTCAGTTTTGATCTTGTAAGAGTACTGTTTGGAGATATGAGTCTTCTTTCGAGAATCATTTACGCTTTAGTCGGTATTTCCGGTCTTTATGCCCTGTCCTATTTTGGTCGTTTAAAAAACGAAATGTAAAAAGAAAAAGCGGCGGGACCCCGGTAAATTCCGGAGTTTTCCGCCGTATATTCTTATGTTTTTAATTTTAAAGAGATACTATTACGCAAGACTTTGCATTTTCAGGTAAGTCATTTTCATTCTTGGAAATGCTGATAACGAAATCTACATCATAAGCGTTGGACAACGCATTGAGCTTCTCCATCATCAGAGCGATGTCATCATTTTCCATTGGTGCAATGGAAAGAAAACCATCAAGATATACCTTTGCCAGGTCGTTATCCTGAGAAATAAGACCAGCAATAAATCCGGTAAACTCCTTAGCATCGTTTACGAAATAGTCTTTTGCGCTGATAAGACGAATCTTGTTGTTTAACTCATACATATGGCGATTGTTCTTGTCGATAAAAGCCAGAGTACCGGTAGTTGTTAATACCTCTGCATTTGCCTTATCAAGCAGAATTTTTGTTTTTCCTTTTCCTTTTTCACCCGCAATAATCTGAATCATAGCCGTCCTCCTTAAAAGTATGTTTTATTCTTCTGAAATATATTCCAGCAGCTGAATCATGTACGGATATAATGTTTCATAAGATTCTGCGCCGAATATTTCAGCAATATAGCAGTTGCCGTTTTTGTCTGTTACATAAACGCTTAAACAACAGCCTGCTTTATTTGTGGTACCTGTTTTTCCACCAAGTAATGTGAGCCCTTCAGGAATCTTATAGTTTCCCGTCAGGAACTGATTGGTAGACTTAAAATTGAATGTTTCTAATGACTCTCCACGTAAAACATCCACTTCAATGGAACCTAACTCTATTATACCAAGAAATTCTTCAAAGTTAAAGAGTTTTTGCATAATTAAATAAATATCATATGCACAAGTTACATGATTATCATCCGGAAGCCCGTGGGAATTGCAGAAAACTGAAGATTTTAATCCAAGTTCCTCTGCTTTTTGATTCATCAGCTTAACAAATTCTGCTTCCGATCCGGAAATATGTTCTGCTACAGCCACAGAAGTATCGTTTCCGGAATATAGTAACATGCTTGCAAGTAAATTCTTAAACAAAAGCCGGTCTCCTGCTTTAAAACCACACATCTTTGCGCTTGGAATTACCGGTGTTGCCGCCGTTTTACTGACTTCTACTGTTTTGGTCAGGTCATCTTCCGAGGAAAAAGCCACCAATGCAGTCATAAGCTTTGTAAGACTGGCGGGATAGATGATTTCCAATGCGTTGTCGGAATAAAGAACTTCATCTTTTGTAATATTTACCAGTAACGCTGCTTTTACCGGAATGGAAGCATCTGCTTCCTTCTCGTTTTCAAACAGAGCAATCTGATCATACACCGAAAGTTTTGCCGGCGTTGGAGAAGGGGTCGGCGTCGGTGTAGAAGTAGGTGGCAGCGTAACCGTTGGTGTAGGCACCTCTGTAGGTGTAAGTGTTGGTGTCAGGGTTGGCTCTGCTGTGGCCGTTGGTGTACCTGTACCTGTAGCTTCACCTGATGTATCTTTTTTTGAGGATGCACAGCCGGCTATAAATAAACAGCCGATAAGAAATATAAATGGAACTATTGTTTTATGTATTGATCTTATTTTCATCATATGTAGTTATCTTTTGTATAATTCGCGCCAATCTAAATCTCCGCGGTCCAATGCTTTAATCATCAGTTCTGCAGAAGCCAGATTAGTTGCAAACGGAATATTGTGAACATCGCATAAGCGGATTACGTTATTTACGTCAGGTTCATGTTCCTTTGGAGAAAGCGGATCACGAAGATAAATAACCATATCCATTTCATTATTTTCTATTTGTGCCCCCATTTGCTGCTGTCCGCCAAGATGTCCTGCCAAATACTTGTGGATAGAGAGATTGGTTACCTCTTCTATCAGACGTCCCGTCGTACCTGTCGCATATAATTCATGCTTGCACAAAATGCCCCGATAAGCCACACAAAAATTTTGCATCAGTTTTTTCTTGGCATCATGTGCAACTAACCCAATGTTCATTTGTAACACCCCCTAAGTTACTTTAGTTAAAATCAGAATAATCCTTTTCCTGTGAAGTTTTTTGCTTATTTGAATTGATTGCTATGTTCAACACAAGCCCCAGCATGGAATAACATCCCACAACCGAACTTAAACCACTACTGACAAAAGGTAATGGAATACCAGTGTTCGGAAGGATCCAGGAAACAACACCGATATTAATAAACGTCTGAAACATAAATATCGCAGCTGCACCGGTAGACATTATTTTTCCCATAATATCCGTAGAACGTTTTGCTATTAACATAATTCGAAACACAATATATGTCAGCAATAAAATAACAAATGCTGCACCTATGAATCCAAACTCTTCCCCGATGCCGGTGAAAATAAAGTCACTTTCCACTACAGGAACATAAACGGTTCCACGGACACCGGTATCTCCGGTAAAGGTTTTTCCCAGTAACCCGCCGGAACTCATGGCTTTTACTGCATTTTCCTGCTGATATATCAATTCCGGATAATCGTCCGGATTCAACAGGGAGAAGATTCTTTCCTGCTGGTACGGTTTCATTATTTCATATTCAATCAGCAAGTTATCCGGTTGTAAAATATACCAAAACAACCCACACGCTGTCGGTACAAGTACCGCCGCCAGCAATGCCAGAATTTTTATGGAGTATCCGGAGACAAACACCATGACTACAAAGCTTCCAAACAGTACGATGGCTGTGGAAAGGTCCGTCTGAATCAGTACAAGAAAGGTTGGAATTCCCATAAGTATTCCGACAACAACCAAGGTACTGAAGTTTTGCAGGCGTCCTTTCAGCAAATCAAACATTTTTGCTATGACAATAATCATAATGACCTTGGTAAGCTCTGATGGCTGGAAGGAAAACACCTCTTCTATTCCTAACCATCGTTTGGCACCATAAACAGAAATACCAAACCTTGTGAATTTTACCAAAAACAACAGCGCAAAGTTTAAAAGATAGAGCGGCACAAAAAACTTAGCCACAAAATGATAATCAAACATTGCCACAAAAATTGCCAGGCAAACACCGAAAAACACACCAAAAAGCTGTTTTAAAGACGAACTTTCCGGATTTGTTACGCCGGGAATTATACGGAGCAGATACGCTCCGATAACCCCAAGCAGTATTGCTGCAATTAACAGCCCTAAGTCAAATTTTCTGAAATCATATTCTCGTAATTTTTTGAACATGTAAAACAGTCCTTATTTCTTAGATTTCATATCCTTGATCGGAATATTTGCGAACAATGCAGGACCTTCTACACCTGTATCAGGGTCCGGCTTGTAGTTGATATTGATATCAAGTCCATCCAGATCAATTTCTATGTACTTGGAAATAAC
>JAZQJL010000034.1:0-2477 GCA_045541595.1 Lachnospiraceae bacterium
TATTCCGGCAGCTGGCGCACTTCATAGGAAGCATCCCTGCCTACGGTAGATTCTTTAATAACAATTTTTGCATTTGGTTCAATTGGAGAATTAAAGGCCGCAGGTTTGCCGTTTACCGTAATTTCCGCTGCTTCCCCCGCTTCTCCGCGGACCATGCGCTTTACACCGTCTAAGGTGAAGTTTAATTCCTTGCCTCTTCGCGGAAACAGATACTCATTCGGGAATCCATTCTGCAGTGCCGCATCAATTACCGTCAGCTTGTTGTTGTCATACAGTTTGACACTTTCCCCATTGACCGTTACAAAGATAAAGTTGTTTTTATTTTCATAGTAATTTAAGCAGATACCGATTGGAGTAACCAGAGTAGGATCCTTCTTAATGCCCTCCTGCTCGAAACGCACAAATCCGAGAACCTCTTCTCCTCTTAAGGCAACTCTCTCCTTGGCAATACCGAGGTGCTCTGCCAGTTTTTCCGTATATCCGGCAATTTTTCCGCCACCGCCTACAACAAACACAGCACTGACCGGCTTACCACCGTTCAATTCTTTTATTTTATCTGCGATTTGTCCGGCCATATGATCAACCACCGGTTGCAGTTCTTCCCGGACATCTGCCGGTGTTGTTTTTTGGGACAATCCCATAATGTCTTTATAAGAAATGTTCTTTTTCTTTGAGTTAGAGTCTAGTTTGATTTTTTCTGCCGTAGCAAAGTCCACCAGATGGGCACCGGTCAAATGCTCCGTTAACGCATCTCCGGCCATTGGAATCATGCCGTAGGCGATAATACTGCCTTCCTTTGTAATGGAAATATCGGAGGTTCCTGCTCCCACGTCTACCAGGGCGATATTTAATAACCGGAACTTTTCCGGAATTGCCACCTGGATTGCCGCAATTGGCTCCAGTGTTAAATTTGCCACCTTAAGACCTGCTTTTTCCACCGCTGTATAAAGACCGCCGATTACCTCGTCCGGCAGGAACGTTGCCAAAACATCCGCAGCTATTTTGTTTGCCTTATGATCTTCCAAATTGGTAATGGAAAAGTCATTTAAATAGTATTTGATTACGGTGTACGCCACACAGTAATAGTTGGTCTCGTCTTCGCCGGACTCCCGTTTTATCTGCTGGTATGCGTTTTCCACGCCAAGCAGCTCCAGGGCACGGATCATTTCCGTTGTCACTGTAGCCTCCTGCTGAAACTCCGTATCCACATGCACCGTCACCGTTTTTAACACACGGCCAGCTGCTGCGATACATACTTCATCCAACTTTTTACCGGTCTGCTTTTCCAGACTTCGTTTTACCTGTTCGATGGTTTCCGCCACCTTATTGATATCATGAATCTGACCGTCCTTCATGGCACGGGTATCATGCATTTTGACAGCCTGGGCAACTACAGTGAAGTCATTCATTGACTGCTTATAGCCCACGGTTCCCACGATACTTCTTGTTCCGATATCAAGACCAAATACTAACTGTTCCGGATTTCCCATGCTCCTCATCCTCTTTTCTCTAATGTAAAAAAGACACTCATATTATTTTACCACATCTTGCCTGCTTTTTCCACACATTCTTTCAGATGTGTCCGAATTTGTTTCGTCAGTCGTCTGCTTGTTTTGTAACCGGCTTCATCCGGATTTTCTATCACCACATCTGCATGACGTCGAAATTCTTCTTCGGACAACTGTCCTGCCAGAATATTTGCGATTTTTTCGTCGGAATAGCCCCGTTTTTCCTTCATTCGCCGGATACGGTCCGGCAGCGGCGCGTACACATACCAGAGAAAATCACAAATCTTTTTGTAGCCTGCCTCAATTAAAAGTGCCGCTTCAATAATGACAACTCCGCGAAACCCTTCCTCCGTCAGACGGAGCAGTTCTGCTTCCACCTGCCTTTGCACCGGCGGATGGGTCAGTTCATTTAACCGCGCTCTTGTTTCTTCGGTGGCCATCGCCACTTTGGAAAGCTTTGGACGGGAAATGGGGCGTTCTGTTCCGGACGCATCCTCTAAAATTTCCTCACCGAATTCCTTCACCAGTGCCGTATATGATGCGCCTCCCGGCTCCATCAGCCTGTGGGCAATTACGTCGCAGTGAAGAAACACGGTAGGAACCATGGCTTCTATTCGTTCTACAACTGTAGTTTTGCCACTTCCCGCTCCTCCGGTTATCCCGAGAATAAGAAAGTCTCTATTTTGTTTCATACCAGTTGTCTCCTGTTTTTACTTCCACAGACAGCGGAACTTTTAAATCAGCCGCTGCCATCATTTCCTTTTGTAACAACTCTGCCACCTGCTCCGCTTCACCTATAAGTCGGAGGCCAAGCGGTCTTAGGAAGACAAGACTCACTGACAACTCCTTGGCTCACAGAACGACATGGCTACGATCCGACTTTACTCCCACAGACAGCGGAACTTTTAAATCAGCCGCTGCCATCATTTCCTTTTGTAACAACTCTGCCACCTGCTCCGCTTCACCTAT
>JAZQJL010000035.1:0-1579 GCA_045541595.1 Lachnospiraceae bacterium
CTCATGGTTACAAAGTCCGATGAAAAGAAGGAATATGCAGCCTGCGAATTTATTAAGTGGCTGACCGCTTCCGAACAAAACATGAAATTTATTAAGAAAACCGGCTATCTTCCTGTAACCAGGCAGGCCTTTGAGCAGGACATGAACACCCACATGGAAACCTTAGAAGATTCGCGCATAAAAAAGATGCTGACCGCTGTGCTTTCCATGTACGAGGAATACTCCTTCTTCACCGCTCCGAATTACAGCAATCTGGATTCGGACAGCGCCGCTTACGAAACCAGTTTTAAAGCCCTTCTCACCGGGGAACGAAACAAATTCCTTTCCGGCAACAACGTTTCTGCTGAGGCTGCTCTGAATGAGTTTATGAAATAATTGCTACTCTGACCGCAAAGGAGCACTTCGCCATGCAGAAAAATTCATTGACCATACATAATAATATACGGAACAAAGAATCTACCCTGCGCCGCAGACTCATTCTTTTTTTCGTCACAGTTACATTTTGTCTAATTCTGGCTTTTACTTTTCTTCTTGCCGTGTTTGGTATCAACGGCAGTGAAGAAAAAAATATCCAGAACTTCTTTTCCCACGAACTTAATACAATTTCCAGCGCCGTCTCCGAGGATTTTGGTCTGCTCTCCGTGGAAGGAATCCAGTTGGCAGAAGCTTTGGCACGGGTGGCTGATGACTTTTTTGTGGCCACAGGCACCAAGGCCTCTGAGCTTGCTGACACACCAGAGCTTTTAGAGCCTCTGCTCTCCGAGCTGGCAGGACCACTGTTAAATACAGTTAACACCCGTTCCTGCGGTGGTGTTTTTATACTTTTGGATGCCACGGTAAACCCGTCGGCAGATACTTCGGCTCTGTCCAAATCCGGTCTCTTTATCAAAAAGACTCAACCCACCTCCACCCAGGCGGTAGGTGTTAAGCTGCACTATCTGCGTGGACCGGCCCAAATTGCAAGAGACAATGATATCGGTCTGATTGCCCAGTGGAAAATGGAATACCATATCGAGGGTGAAGAATTTTTTACCATGGTTATGGAAACCGCACGTCAAAACCCTAACACCTCCCTTTCCAGACTGTATTACTGGTCCGGTAGAATTACTTTGGAAGGCAACAGCGAGGCTGGCTTTCTTCTCTGCGTACCGCTTAGAAGCTCTGACGGCACCATCTTTGGTGTTTCCGGCATTGAGGTCAGCGACCGAATGTTAAAATCCTTGTACTCTCCGACCGCCGACACCTATGAAAACGTCTTTACCGTTGTTTCTCCTACGGACGAACAGGGAATAACCACCTCCCGCGGAATTTTGGCCGGTAACTACTATCTTACCGGCAACCGCCTCCATGAGGATTTAATGCTGTCCGGCAACAAAAACGGCTTTGAACGCTTTTCCAAAAGCGATATAACCTACGGTGGAAAGACCACATCCCTCCGCCTGTATCCAAATGGTTCGCCGTATGAGGACGAGGCGTGGTGCGTAGCCCTGCTGATGCCGGATGACCTGCTGGATGCCGCAATCAAAGGGCGTGTAACCCTGTTTATCATGATCAGCGTGCTCCTGCTGGTTGCCAGCTT
>JAZQJL010000036.1:0-4748 GCA_045541595.1 Lachnospiraceae bacterium
AGAAAGTCTCTATTTTGTTTCATACCAGTTGTCTCCTGTTTTTACTTCCACAGAAAGGGGAACAGCAAGTTCTGCCGCCGCCATCATTTCTGTTTTTAAAAGCTCTGCCACCAGGGAAGCCTCTGCCACCGGTGCCTCAATTAACAATTCATCATGAATCTGAAGCAATATTCTTGCCTGCAGACAGTTCTTCTTTAAAGCCTTGTCTACCCGGAGCATGGCAATCTTCATAATGTCGGCCGCCGTGCCCTGGATTGGCGAATTCATGGCAATTCTCTCGCCAAAGCTTCTTTGCATGAAATTGGAGGAAGAGATCTCCGGCACCGGACGTTTTCTGCCGTACAGCGTAGAAACGCTGCCCGTCTCCTTTGCCTCTGCCACCAGACCGTCCAAATAGTTTTTAATTCCGGGATAGGTTGCAAAATATTGGTTGATATAGCTTTCCGCTTCTTTTCTTGTGATGTTTAAATCCTGTCCCAGACCAAAGGAACTGATGCCGTACACAATGCCGAAGTTTACTGCCTTTGCGTTGCTTCTCTGCGCCGGAGTCACCTCATCAAACGGTATGTGGAATACTTTGGATGCCGTCATACGGTGGATGTCCTGCTCCTCTTTGTAGGCCTGTATCAGGCTTTCGTCTCCGGACATGTGGGCGAGGATTCTAAGTTCAATCTGGGAATAGTCTGCATCCACAAAAACACAGCCTGTCTTTGGAGTAAACATCTTACGGATTTGCCGTCCCAGTTCAATTCGCACCGGAATATTTTGAAGATTTGGCTCCGCACTGCTTAAACGTCCCGTTGCGGTAACCGTCTGCTGGAACTTTGTATGGATTCTTCCGTCTTCCCCGATAAATGCATCCAGTCCGTCTGCATAGGTACTCTTTAGCTTTGTAAGGGTACGGTACTCTAAAATCTTTTCAATAATCGGATCCTCCGGTTTTAATTTTTCCAGCACATCTGCTGATGTGGAATAACCGTTTTTTGTCTTTTTGCCTCCCGGCAACTTTAATTTTTCAAATAAAATAACACCTAACTGCTTTGGAGAATTGATATTGAATACTTCTCCCGCCATATCGTAAATTTCAGTTTCCAGCGTTACGATATTTTCCTGAAGTTTGGCACCATAGCGGAATAATTCTTCTTTGTTAATCTGAATACCCGCCGCTTCCATTTCGTATAAAACAAACACCAACGGAAGCTCTACCTCTTCATACAACTGCCGCATGCCTTCTTCAGAGAGTCTGTGAAGCAGCGCCTCCCGGCAAAGATAGGTCACCCTGGTATTTCTGGCAAGAAGGCGGAACGCCTCTTCCCTGCCCTCTGCTAAAGCCTCTTCCAAGGATTGCTTATGCAGAATATCTTCTACGGAAGGGATGCTGACATTCAGATAGTCTCTTGCCACATCCACCGGAAGATAGGTGTCTTTTAACGGATTTAATAAATATGCCGCAATTTCCGCATCAAAAATATGCTCTCTTGCTTTATCAGAAAAATAATCCGCCACGGTTTTTGCCCCGAACAAAGCGATGGTTACTCCCGCCTCAGCAAGACGGTTTAAGCCCTGTCTGATTACCTCCTCTGTTAAGGAACCGCCGGTTACCAAATAGTAAGTTTTTTCTTTTCCTGCCACCATGATTCCGGTTTTACCGGTACTGAATAAATCGAGCTGCATGTTTTCCTGATGCACCGGTGCGGAAATCGCCACCTGCTCCTCCTCAAAAAGGCTCTGGAACAGTTTTTCCGCTTTGGCCGGGTCTTCCACCAACTCATACTCATCGGAAACGGAAACCTGCTCGGTCATCTCCTGCTCGGACAAATTAAATTTAGACAGCAGAGACTTCATCTCCAGCTGCTTTAACATCTGATAGGCTTCTTTCGTAAAAATATTGCCAAGCTTTGCCGACTCGTAGGAAAACTCCAGGTCACAATCGGTTTTAATGGTTGCCAGTTCCTTGCTCAGTATGGCCAGATGCTTATTCTCCCGCAGGGATTCTCTTGCTTTGTTTGGCATTACTTCTTCTATGTGCTCTATGGTATTTTCCACCGTTTCGAACTGCGTCAACAGTTTTACCGCGGTTTTTTCACCAATTCCCGGAACTCCCGGAATATTATCGGATGCATCGCCCATCAGGCCCTTTAAATCAATAATCTGCCATGGCTGTAAGCCGTATTTTTCAACCACATCCTGTGTGTGATAATCTTCGATTTCCGTGCCGGTCCGTTTGGTTTTTGGAATACGGACCTTGATGACATCATCCGCAATCTGAAGCAGGTCTCTGTCGCCGGACACCAAAGACACCTGATATCCTGCCGCCTTACTCTTCTTTGCCAGCGTGCCCAGGATGTCGTCTGCTTCATAGCCCGGACGTTCCAGACGAAGAATTCCGCAGGCATCCAAAAGTTCTTTTAACACCGGAATCTGCTCCCGTAATTCTTCCGGCATACCTTTTCTGGTTCCTTTGTACTCCGCATACATTTCATGCCGGAAGGTAGGATGCTTTACGTCAAAGGCTACGGTAAGATATTCCGGCTTTTCTTCTTCCAACAGTTTCAATAAAATGTTGAAAAAGCCGAGAATTCCATTGGTGTGCCTGCCGTCGGTTGTTGTTAAATCAGGCAGTCCGTAGAAAGCACGGTTTACTATACTGTTTCCGTCAATTAAAACAATTTTTTCACTCATTCCGTTTTCTCCTTACACTCCCATGCTGACGCCCATGACTGCCGCAAGCACCAGCGCAATTACCACATAGGTAAACCGCCGTGCCCGATGATCCTTTTTTTGCTTTGCCGCCGCCAGCTCCGTCCGCTCCAGACGCTTTTCGATATTCAAAAAGAAGTTGCCTTTTTCTTCCCCTTCATCCAATGCTTCCAGTTGCATTAGTGCCGATGAAAATGCATAATACTCTTCCAACTCTTCCCGGCAGGCCGGACAGGACCGCACATGTTTTACAAATGCCGCCGCATCCTCTAAGCTCATTTCTTCCATCAGGTATTCTTTTATGGAATGCTGCACTTCATAGCAGGTTCGCTTGTTTGATTTTCTTCCCATGGCAACCTCACTTTTTTACAAACTTTCTCACTATCCAGTATAACCGAATTACTCTGTTTTTTCAATGCAGATTCGAAAGAATTAATAGAAAAAACCTTCGCCTGTATTGACCGAAGGTTTTTGAATTTATTCTTTTACAATTTCATGTCTGGGATTTCTTTTAATTACGTTTGCACCCATGGTGATGGCTGCCATTACCTGGGTTTCAAAACCGTTGTCAAATTCACAAAGCTTGGTCATTAACTCGCCCTGAGTAGTTGCCACATATTTGGATGGCAAACGGTTTAATGCATAGGACGCAATGTCCAACCGGCATTTTTCACATTTACAGCAGTCCAGATTTTCCAAAATGCGGTCCAATATAACGATAACATAGTCTTCCATAATATTTCTAAGAATAATCTGCATTGCAATGCCTCCTAAAACAAATTTCCACACATATATACTGTACCACTAACCGGGAATTTTGTCAAAAAATAATTTTAATTTCCTATCTTGCCAAATAAGAAAAAGTATGGTAACATTTTAATGTTGCTGGTGTGGCGGAATGGCAGACGCAGCAGACTCAAAATCTGCCGAGGGCAACTTCGTATGGGTTCAAGTCCCATTACCAGCATAAAAGCGCGATAGAAATTTTCTGTCGCGCTTCTTTTTTCCCTACGCTTCCATTTCTTTAGCGTTTCCCGCACAGTTCGATTACCGACATTCCGTGCTTTCCCTTTGGCTCCGAGTCTTTATCCGGGAGGATATGGCTGCGTTTGCTGTTTTGGCTATTGTTTGAAGGTGGAGGGTACACTGCATCTGTGGCATTTGGCCGGTTTCAAAAAAGTGCGCAAGCACTTTTTAAGAAAAGTTTTTCAGGGTATGTAGACACTTTATGTGTCTGACATACCCTGAACTTTTCTTATAAGTCACATCCGCAGGATGTTTTGAAACAGGCCAAATTAAAGATGCAACGCCTAATCATACTTCCGACACCTGAGTTATAGCAAAACAGCAATAAGCAGACATACGCTCTCCTCCAAGATAAAGACTTGGCAAGCCCAAATCAGAAAGCAGCGGAGTCGTAAGAGAACTATGTGGGAAACGCCACTAAAAAGGGACCGTCGCATCAACTGACAATGCAGTTAGTGCGGCAGCCCCTCCCTGTGTGTTTTCTTAGAAATACTTTTTGTTTCCCCAGAGATTACTCTTTTTTAAATCCAGGTACTCGTTATACGCTTTTTCCAAAATCTGCTTCTCATTTGCAAACTTCAGCAAATGATATGCCTCATGGAATTTGTAATATCCGGAATCCGTAAAGTACTCTTCCCGTTGCGGCTTGCTATAATAGCTGTCTGACATCATTAAATACCAATGAACGTCCTTTAATACTGTATTTTGCGGCGTATTAAAAGTATACTGGCTCTTGCCAACATACTTAATAATAGACGCATCGGCTCCGGTTTCTTCCTTAACTTCACGGATGGCGGTTTCTTTGTATTCTTCGCCCTCTTCTACCGTGCCCTTTGGAAGAACCCAGCCTTCATACTTGTTTTTGTAATTCTTATACAGTAATAAAATTTTTCCTCTGAATATAACTACACCGCCACAGCTCGTTGCTTCTATCATCGCAATTCCTCCGTTATGTGGTGTGTTTTCTACAACTGTCCTATAGTATACAACATTTAGTTCCACATTTCAACCCACTAACGAAG
>JAZQJL010000037.1:0-10868 GCA_045541595.1 Lachnospiraceae bacterium
ATGCTATCGTGAAAGCAAAACCAGCAAGTGCAAAAGGAACTTATCTTAAGAGCGTAACAATCGCTAGTACAATGGGACCTGGAATCAAAGTAAATCCTTTGAAACTTTCTTAATAAATTGTACTTGACAAAGTCGTGTAGCCTATGCTACACTAACAAAAGTTTATAACTGCCGTAGACAGTAGGTGTTCTTTTTAGAACGTAAGCATGGCGCCTACCGAGGATGATTGTATATACAATTATGGTAAGAGTTTATCCGTCCTCTTTGTCTTATTGGCAGAGAGGACGTTTTGTTTTCTCTCCGGCAGATTATATGGCAGCGTAAGCTGACTATAACAAGGAGGTAATATCTCATGGCAAAAGTCGACATTAAAGCACCTATCGTAGACGAGATTAAAGGTTATGTGGCAGATGCGAAAGCAGCAGTTTTGGTAGATTACCGTGGACTTACTGTTGAGCAGGACACAGAACTTCGTAAAGCGTTGAGAGAGGCAGGTGTAGTATACAAAGTATACAAAAACACAATGCTTCAGCGTGCATTCGATGGTACTGACTATGCTCAGCTTGACAAACATTTGGAAGGCCCTACAGCAATCGCTTTCGGTATCGACGATGCAACAGCTCCTGCAAGAGTACTCGCTGAGTTCGCTAAGAAAGCTCCTAAGTTAGAGTTCAAGGGCGGCGTTGTTGAAGGCGTTTACTACGATGTTAAGGGTCTTGAGAAGGTTGCTCAGATTCCATCCAGAGAAACTCTCATTTCCAAGTTACTGGGCAGCTTACAGTCTCCAGTGGCAAACATGGCACGTGTTCTCAAGCAGATTGCAGAGAAGAACGGCGAAGCAGCTTAATAAGGTTGCATAGTGTAAGTAACACAAAACAAGAAAAACATGCGGCATGACCGCAGCAAATAGTAAAATTTTAATGGAGGTAAATTAAAATGACAACACAGGAATTTATCGATGCTATCAAGAGCATGACAGTTTTAGAGTTAAATGATTTAGTAAAGGCATGTGAGGAAGAATTCGGCGTATCCGCAGCAGCAGGCGTTGTAGTTGCAGCAGCAGGCCCAGCAGCAGAAGCAGCTGAAGAAAAGACAGAGTTTGACGTTGAGTTAACAGAAGCTGGCGCAAACAAGATTAAGGTTATCAAGGTTGTTCGTGAAATCACAGGTCTTGGCTTAGGTGAAGCTAAGGCAGCTGTAGAAGCAGCTCCAAAGGTATTAAAGGAAGGCGTTTCCAAGGCAGAAGCTGATGATATTAAGGCTAAGCTTGAAGCTGAAGGCGCTAAGGTTACTCTTAAGTAATCTTGTAACCTGTTTAGAACTAAGCAGAACATTAGAGAGGATTGCAGACCACTGCAGTCCTCTTTTTTTGTTCCGGAATTCTTTTGTGGGACTCTTAAAATTAGCAGGAGGTTTTGCCAATCGGCCTGTCACAAAGATGATTAATGGATACCGCCGGTGTTTTACTATAACTCAGCGGCGGAAGAAGTGAAAGATTAATAGAAGTTGGTTGCCATTGCGTCCGAAGGACGCATTAACAAAAGGGTAGTAAGGGCGTCTCTGGAAAACGAGTTTTCCGAGAGCACCTTCACTACCCTTTTTATAAAGTGCTTTGCACTTTAATTGGCAACCAACTTTAGCGAAAATCCTTGTTTTCTCCCGTCGCTTCAAACAAATAGCTAAAACGCCGGTGGCATCCATACTTTCTGTGGCAGGCCTCTTGGAACGCTCCGCAAATTTAAGAACGTCCTCACAAAAGAATTCCGGAACAAAAGAATGTAAGAGGGCCTGCCGGGATCTGCAATCCGGCCGCATGATGCCACGATGTTTGCTTAGTGCGCTCAGCCCCAAGTCCGGATTTCATGCTTTTTGAAATCCGGACTTGAATTCGTTAAGACTGCGAATGAATTCACTGAAACACATATGTGAAAATAGCTAAATTTAAGAAGGAAATAGCAATTTTATTGTGGAAATACACTAAAATTGATGGTATATTTTTTACGTGACTACATGTTACTATGTGGGTACTGAAAAATTATAGGAGGGGTAGAAGTAATGAGAAAATTCATACTTCAAATTGTGGCTGTATTTATGATTGCAGTCATGCTTATTCCTTTCGCAGGAAATGCTGCTACAGCATATGCGGAAGAAACACACAAAGGATCCGTTACATTTACGGCATCCGGAGAATGGGTGGAAAAAGAGATTTCCATCAGTGAGTTAATTGGTAACGTATCTCCATCAGCGGTAAAGTCCATTAAGTTTACCGGAGATACAGCATTTGCAGCCGGTTATAACACGGTAGAACATGTTTGGGAGTGGTCTTCGTCCGCAAAGTTTTATTCTGCTTCCAACATTGCACTGGACGGCTGGTTTGCCTTTAAGTTTGCAATCACTGCAAATGACGGCAAGGAACATACCATTAAGTGGGAAGTTGTTACAGATGAAAATGCAGCGGCAGATGAGGATATCGATGCGGCAGCTTTATACACCGGCGACTACACCATGGGCTATAAGTTTGCTTCCAGCGAATTTAAAAAGTACAACAGTGATGTAAGACTTACATTCAGCTTTGCAAGAACAGGAAAACATGATAACTATTCCTTTACGCTTATCAAAAATGTAGAGGGATGGCCAAAGCTTACACGCGGTGAATATGCAGAAATTGATTATGAAATCAATGCATGGGATTTCATCGATTTGTTTGATCCGTCCGTTTCCGAAATCTCTGTGGTTCTTTCCGAACGGGTGGTAAAGGAACTGGCTGCAGGTGTGGATCTGGGTATTCAGGTGTATGGTATTGTAATTACCAAGGCAGAGCTTAAGGCAATTCCAAAGGCTACTCCGACACCGACACCAACGCCAACACCAACGCCAACACCGGAACCAAAGCTTGAGGATTTGCGTAAGGAGTACGGCGGCACACTTACCATTACAGATAAAATGGCAAGTAAGGGTGGCTCTGTAGTTATCCAGAATGCAGAATATGATGCTATCGTTGTGGAAAGAAGCGACGCAATCAAAACCGTGTACCTCAAGAACGTTGGCACCAAGAGCTTAGAAATCGAAGGTGGTGCTACATACACCGTATGGACACGTGACTGTGACCTGGGTGATTTGAGTGTTACTGCTCCAAAGCTTGACGGCCTCAGCATGACCACACTTCGTAAGATGATAGCCGAGAAGAAGCCGGTTACCATGGAACAGATGACCGAATATGCGGTATACAAGAAAGAATTAGAGCAGATTAAGAATAAGACCGTTTCTGTTATTTTAGACGGTTACTGTACGGTAGAAGATGTGGAAGTTGCATCAAGCGCAAAGGTTGACTTCACACGAGTAGTGGAAGAACAGAAGGAAGAAGAGCTGGAATTATTTGCAGACACTGAAGAAACTCCAAAGCTGGTTGTCAGCTGTGAAGTAGATAATCTGCAAAAAATGAATGTCCTGGTAAATGGTTTTAAGGGCAACGTACAGGCAAAGCTTCCTGCAGATAAGCTTTCCTATACTTATTTATATCTGGCAATCCACAAATCCGAAGTTGGTATCTTCTCCTGTGAAGGTACAGACGGAACCTTCTTCATCAATGGTAAAGATACTACCGTGGATGCAGTTGTGGCAGACAATGTAAAGGCAGTGACTATAGGTCTTGCAACAGAAAACGTAATCGTAAGCGACAACACTGTGAATGCAGACATCAGCATCTATGATAAGGTTGAAAACGTAACAATTGCCGGCGAAGGCAACGACTTGGTTCTTGCTGATGCAGCACGTGTAAATAAAGCAGATATCGCCGGTGACAATGTCAGAGTTTACGGTTTCGGTTACCTTGGCGATACCAACATTACAGGTACCGGTGCAAACGTTGCTGTCAGCGGTGCGGCAGTAACCGGTGAAAACAATCCTTCCGTTCCGAGAGAAATGGTTGCCATGGCTCCGGATACAAACAGTTCTTCCGGTAGTTCCAGTAGTATGGCTGCGCCTGAGGAAGAAGAAAATAAGGGACCGGTTTATACCTTCAAGTATGATGCAAATAACACGCAGCCAAAGTATTCTTTCCTGATTACGGATTATCTCCCGGATTATCAGGAGGGCGAAGAGGTTAAGATTACAATTAAGACGAGCAGTACTTCCTGGTACGGTGGTGCTCTTTGCGGTAATGATTTAAATAGCGGAAATTATGAGCAGAAGCAATTTTCTAATGATGCACCTCAAGTCACTTTAAACATCATAGAGAAATATAGTGGATATGGCAGCATTGATATTGCTATCTGGTGGTGGGGCGACGAAAGCCAGCTTACAACCCAGGAAATTGTTGTAGAATCTATTACTGTTGAGAGAGTAAATGCAGGTGGCAATGGTGGTAATGATACCCCTTCCGTAGTGGAGGTTGCATTGGATTCTTCTTATCCTGGCGGCTGGGCTATGGGTGCAGGAATTCCGGCGGATAGTTTTTCCTCTTTTGATGATGATGTAAAAGTTACACTTGCATATAAGGTAGTGGATGGTGCTACAGATCCGCAGTTTAAGCCGATTACATCCAGCTGGGGTGGCGTAGCTACATCTAAGAGCGAAGCGGGCGCTTGCTTAAAGGTTACCGGAAGCGAAGGCACAATCAGCTTTGTATTGGATAAATCTGTGATAAATCAGGCGATTTATTTCCAGGTAAATGAGATGTATCTTACAAGTGCAACCATTTGCCTGGCAACACCGGATGACTACTATGCCGGAGATAACGAAGAAGCAGCAACACTTTCCAAGAGCGAGTTGGAAGGATACGGTTCGGATGTAAAGGTAACATTTACATTTAGGACTGTAACCGCGGGCTACAACTATTATCAGATTTTCTTACAGGAAAAGGGTGATGACTGGAGTTATCTTGGAGCGGATACCTTTGATGTTGTGGAAGACTATTCTTTAAACGGATACAACTGTATCGAATTGAACAGTCAGGCAACGACCTTAACGGTGATTTTATCTTCAGCCGGAATCAGTGCACTGCCTGGAGATATTAAAGTAGGCGTATGGGGCGTAATTATTGAAAACGTAGCTATCGAAGCGGCTAATTAAGCATGATAAAAATAGAAACCGGCTTAGAAACCGGTTTCTATTTTTTTTAAATAAAATATTTCATAAAATTCGCTATTGATTTCTTACCCGTTATATGTATAATTATATTGTTTACTGTTTTATAGCGGTAAAGCGTTATAGAATGGTATCACCGGGACCGAATCCCCCAAAGAGTACAAGGAGGAAAAGCCTCTGCTCCCGCAGGGCCTGCTTTTTTCTTCGAAAAAAACAAGGAGGCTTACAATGGAACGAAAGAAATTGATCGAATTTCGTAACATAACGAAAAGTTTTGACAAACAGATTACCTTAAAAGGTATTAATCTGGACATTTATGAAAATGAATTTGTGACCTTACTGGGTCCAAGTGGTTGCGGTAAAACCACGCTCCTTCGAATCCTGGGCGGATTTTTAGAGGCAGACGAGGGTAACATTATCTTCAATGGAGAGGAAATCAGTCACAAGCCTCCGTATGAGAGAGAACTGAATACGGTTTTCCAAAAGTATGCCCTTTTCCCTCACTTAAGCGTATACGAAAATATTGCCTTCGGTCTGAAACTCAAGAAAATGAGTAAAGACGTTATTGAACAGAAGGTTATGAAAATGTTAAAGCTGATTGGCCTGGAGGGTTATGAAAACAAAAATACAACCCTGCTTTCCGGCGGTCAGCAGCAACGTGTTGCCATTGCAAGAGCTCTGGTAAACGAGCCAAAGGTGCTTCTTCTTGACGAGCCTCTGGCTGCTCTTGATTTAAAACTCCGTAAGGAGATGCAGTACGAATTAAAGCGTATTCAGCAGGAAGTAGGCATCACCTTTATTTTTGTTACCCATGACCAGGAAGAAGCGCTGACCATGTCGGATAAAATTGTGGTTATGAACGGTGGTGAAATCCAGCAGATTGGTACTCCGGAGGAGATTTATAACGAACCGGCGAACCGTTTTGTTGCAAACTTCATTGGTGAAAGTAACATTCTGCCGGCAACTATGCTGGACGATTACAAGGTGCGTTTCGACGACATTACCTTCGACTGCGTGGACTATGGATTTAAGAAAAATGAACCGGTGGATGTAGTAATCCGTCCGGAGGATATTGATATTGTTCCTGTGGATAAGGGTAAGATGACTGGTGAAGTACTCAGCACTCTGTTTAAGGGCGTTCACTATGAAATTATGGTGGAAACTGTACCTGGTACCAGTGTAACTGTGGACATGCGCGTCATCCGTAACCATGAAATTACCAGCGAAAATGGTAAAGAAAAAATTAATGCCAGCAATTTCTATGTAGATTTGGAAGATGTGGAAAAACTGGATGATAAAGAAATCATTGCCCGTTCCAATGCCATGGCGTGGAGCACGGAAAATGATGAGTATATCTCCATTGCAAATATTGAGTATGACATCAAGCCGGAACTGGGCAGCTATCCGGTAGTGTTCTCTACAGCAAACGGTACAGCGGTAGAACGCACGGTCTTTGTGGTAAACCAGCCGTTCATTAAGAACGAGAAGGCAAACGAAGCAATCATGGCCTTTAATTTCTTTACCACAGTAGATGAAATCCGTGAGTCCCAGACACTGGATACTGATATCAAAACATGGGCAAACGCCCAGGGTTGGAAGCTGAGCGATGAAAACCAGAGCATTGATATCAGCGTAGATTACGATTTTGAACCGGAAAATGTAAAGGAAGGTGTGTACAAGATTACCTTCTGGACCACCGGTCGTGAATTTAAGATTCATACCACGGATTACTCGGAGGTTGGTCAGGAGGTCGGCCTGACATTCTTCCCTGAGGATATCCATGTTATGTCAAGGATGGGATTCTAAATGAAGAAGTTTTCCCGTTTAGCAGTTCCTTATATTGCCTGGGCGGCATTGATGCTGGTTCTGCCGATGCTCCTGATTTTGCTGTATTCTTTCACAGAGCATGGTAACTCCATCATCTCCTTTGCCTTTACTTTGGACCACTACATTAAGTTCTTTTCCGACCCGGACTTTTTGCTGGTGCTTTGGCGTTCCTTTGGAATTGCGGTAAAAACAACAATTATCTGTCTGCTGCTTGGCTATCCGATTGCTTATTACATTGCCCGCAGCAGTGAAAAGGTGCAAAATATTTTAGTACTTTGCATTACCATTCCTACCTGGATTAATATGCTGGTAAGAACTTATGCATGGATTGGCCTTTTAAGCGACGGAGGCTTGTTCCAAAAGCTTCTTGGACTTATCGGTCTTGGTGATGTGGAAATATTATATACGGAATTTGCAGTGCTTCTCGGCATGGTGTACAACTTCCTGCCGTTTATGATTTTGCAAATTAACACTTCCCTTTGTAAAATGGACCAGTCTCTCTTAAATGCAAGTGCAGACTTGGGTGCTACACCGGGGCAGACGTTCTGGAAGGTAACCTTCCCGTTATCACTGCCGGGTGTCATTAATGGAATTACGTTAGTATTCCTGCCGGCCATCAGTGCGTTCTTCATTCCGAAGCTCCTTGGCGGCGGCCAGTACTTCTTAATCGGTAACCTGATTGAAAACCAGTTCATTACAGTAGGTGAATGGAATTTTGGTAGTGCAATTTCCATGATTATGGCGGCAGTTATGATGCTGCTGATGATGCTTGTGAAAAAGCTGGAAACCAGAAACCAGGGCGGAAAGGAGGACAACTAAGATGAAAAAGAGTAGTCGTTCTTTCGGTAAAATTCTCATGATTGCAACTATCGTGTTTTTTTACCTGCCGATTTTGTACATGATTATTTTCTCCTTCAACGAAGGAAAATCCCTGACCAGTTTTAGCGGATTCTCTTTGCGCTGGTATCAGCACATGTTAGAATCCAGAGATATGATGAGTGCTTTGTATACTACTTTTACAGTGGCAATTCTGGCAACGGTGATTTCCACTATAGTGGGTACGATTGCGGCCATTGGTCTTAGCAGTTCCAAAAAGGTAGTGCGTGATGTGGTGGAGCAGGTTAATAATTTCCCGATTATGAATCCGGACATTGTAACTGCTATTGGCTTTATGCTTCTGTTTATTACGTTTAAAGTGGAGCGCGGTTATATGACGATGCTGCTGGCACACATCGCCTTTTGTATTCCGTATGTGATGCTTTCCGTTATGCCAAAGGTGCGTTCTCTTGATCCAAACCTGGCAGATGCGGCTATGGACCTGGGGGCAACTCCTTGGGTGGCATTAACAAAGGTAATTGTTCCGCAGATTACACCGGGTATTTTTTCCGGTGCATTGATTGCTTTCACTATGTCGGTAGATGACTTTATTATTTCCTATTTCGTTACCGGCGGCGGTGTAAAGAACTTAAGTATCATGGTTTATACCATGAGTAAGCGTGTAAACCCAAGTATTAACGCAGTTTCCACCTTGGTAGTTGTAATTATTACCATTGCCCTTGTTATTATCAATGTTGTACCTGCCATTGCGGCAAAGCGTCCGAAAAAGGCAGAGATGAGCAAGAGAAGAATTGCCATCCCTTGTACGATTGGTGCGGTAATTGTGGCATGTATTGCTATTGCACTCGGCATGAACCGGGGAACAGGTTCGGACCTTCCGTATTCCGGCCAGACACTGTATATCTACCTGCCGGGCGAGTACATGGGTGAGGAAATTGTGCCTCTGTTCGAAGAACAGACCGGTGCTACGGTTATCGTAGAAAACTTCGATTCCAATGAACAGGCGTACATTAAGGTTACTAACGGAGAATCCTATGATATCATCATTCCGAGTGACTATATGATTCAGCGTCTGATGGAGGAGGGCTATCTGCAGAAATTAGACCAGTCTCTGCTTACCTGCTGGGACGTTTTGGACGAAGCGGTGTTAAGCCCGGCCTTTGACCCGAATAATGAGTATTCCGTATCCTACTTTTGGGGCACCGTTGGTATTGTGTATGATAAAACCAAGGTTTCCGAAGAAGACTTACAGGAGCAGGGCTTTGGCATCTTTTTAAATCAAAAGTATAAAGGCGATATTTATTTATATGACTCAGAACGTGACTCCTTCATGATGGCGTTGAAGGACCTCGGCTATTCCATGAACACGGAGAGTGAGGAAGAACTGCAAGAGGCTTATGAGTGGCTGGTACAGTGCGTAACTACCATGGATCCGGAAATCGTAACCGATGAGATCATTGATAATATGGCACAGGGCAGAAAAGCACTGGGACTTTGCTATTCCGGTGATGCTACCTATATCATGAGTGAAAACGAAAACATGGGCTTCTACATGCCGGAAGAAGGAACCAATCGCTGGTATGATTCCATGGTTGTTCCGACCACGGCAGAAAGCTATGAACTGGCGCATGAGTTCATGAACTTTATCAGTTCTTACGACATGGCCTATGCAAACTCTGACTGGGTAGGTTATACTTCTCCAAACCTGGAGGTAAAAGAAGATTTATCTTCCGAAGAGGAAGAGGGAAGTTATGCAGGCATCAATGCCTACATTCCAAGAACGGATCATCCGATGGATGAGGTATTTGTGTTCAATGAAGATGTAAAGAAACTGATGGGCAATCTTTGGAGTAAGGTAAAGATTGCAGCAAGTAACGCGAAATAAGATTAAGATAAATGCCGTAATAGAATTTTGATAACAATTCTATTGCGGCATTTTTTTGCCTTATTTTTTGTTTTTGGAAAAACCTTTACGGAAACTTAATAGACAAAAGCAAGATATTAGAGTAAAATTATGTTAAGTTTGGTAAAAATTGTGAGGTGTGCGATTGGATGAAGAACGAGACAATTGGTCTGGAAAGACTGGAAATCAGTGAACTGGTCCGGGAGTTACGAAATGAAAAAGGAATTCTTCAGGATGATTTATATGCAGGACTATGTAAAAAGAAAGTATATTTTCAATTGGAGCACGGTGAAGTTCTCATGGACGAGCTGTTGTCAGAGCGCCTGTTTTCCAGACTTCACGTGCAGTACCGATGGTTGGATATCATGTTGAGCGACGCAAACTTCTGGCAGAAGGAATGTCGCTATGAAATTAATTTGCAAATACATAAACGCTGCTGGGAAAAGGCCGAGGAATTGCTGGAAGAATATGCACAGAAGGCTACGCAGAGTGACATACATAAGCAGTATGTTTTGGCAAAGCGGGCAGAGATATGTTTTCAGACAGAACAACAGTGTGCCGGAGAACTGTTTCGCGAGGCTTTGGAAATGACCATGCCGGAGGAAGAGGTAGAACGCCGCTTGGACAATGGCGGAGTGGTCTCAGAAGAGGAGCTTTGGATGTATTTTAGATATCGCAGTTGTGAGAACCCGTTTTCCGTGGAAGAGTATCAATTTTTCCTGAAACATATAGAAGAATGGTTTTTGACGTCTCAGATTTATACGGAACTGTATTTCGAGGTAGCTTATCAGTTTGCACGTATGTTATGTGAAACGAAGGAGTACGAATTATGCCGGGAGGTGTGCAAGGGTGCTGTTCTATGGTTGAAAAGAGGAATAAAGAATTACCATGCAGCGGAGTTTCATTTCCTGGATGCAATATCGGGAATGAAATTAAGTCATGATAATGAAGAAGAACGGGAACTTTATCAGCAGTGTAAAATGGCTTATTATGTGAGCTCGGCATTTGGAGAAAAAGATACGGCAGATAAAATAAAAGAGTACTGCAGAGAGGAATTGAAATGGCATATTACAGCATGAGTCAGGTAATTAAAATGCGCCGAAAGGCAATGGGTCACAGCAGATATGAATACGATGTGGAAGGACCTTCTGCTATGGCAGTATATCGCTTGGAAGAAAAAAGCATTTGGGTGTCGGAAAGGGCATATCGCAAATTA
>JAZQJL010000038.1:0-19052 GCA_045541595.1 Lachnospiraceae bacterium
CGCTTGGCCTCCGACTTGTTATTTGCAAAGATAACCTCAACTTCTGCGCCTGCTTCACGAATGATGCTGCTGTAGTACTCTACATAGTCAACACCGGTGAATTCGTGAACATTTTCACCAAACAGCTCTCTATATTTTTCCAATGTTAAAACGTCGGAGTAAGGATTGATGCCAGCGTCATCTAACTGGTCGTAAGTTAAGAGCGCATTACCTACTTCGTCGCTTGGGTAGCTAAGCATTAACACTACCTTTTTTGCACCCATTGCAATGCCCTTTAAGCAGATTGCAAAACGGTTACGGGATAAAATTGGGAAGATAACACCAACGGTGCCGCCGCCTAATTTTGCTTTTACGTCTGCCGCAATATCTTCTACGGAAGCGTAATTTCCCTGTGCTCTGGCTACGATGGACTCTGTCAGGGCGATAACATCTCTGTCTCTTAAGGAGAAGCCTTCGCTTTCCGCTGCTTCTAAAACGCAGTTCACAGTGATATCGACAAGATTGTCACCTTCTCTGATGATTGGTCCACGGATTCCTCTTGAAATAGTACCAACTTTTCTTTCCATTGTTATACCTTCATTCTTTATAAGATTTGTGCTTTGGAAGGCTTGCCTCCGAAAAACACAGTAACATTATACATGGAAGTGTCTTAGGACGCAAGAATTTTTTTATGAAAATTAATAATTTTTTGTGGTAAAGTGAAAAAGTGAATATTTTCGAAAATAATCGAAAATTTCCTATTGAAAAATTTGCAAAAAAGAGTTACAATACAGACATGGGACAAAATCATGTCCAAATACAAAAAGAATATGAGAGGGGTTTATAAGAATGAAGAAACGTATGTTAGCGTTCCTTGCAGTGCTGGTTATGCTGTTGTCCTGCGTGCCAATGGGAGGTATAACAACTGCAAATGCAGCAGAAGAGCTGATTCTGAAGCTTCATTATCACAGAGCAGACGGCAACTATGACGGCTGGGATGTATGGCTTTGGGAAGCCGGAAAGGACGGTGCAGGTTTTGCTTTCGTCGAGGAAAACGGTGAAATGGTAGCTACCAAGGTAGTAACACCGGGTACCACCAGTGTGGGTTTTATCGTCCGCACGGCAGACTGGACCAAAGACATTGCGGAAGACCAGTTTATCGACATTGCGGAAATGATTTCCGGTACGGTACATATTTATGTAGAGTCCGGTGTAAAGGGCTATACAAAAGAGTATGGTGATGACGCGGTAACCGGCGTGAAGCTATCCAAAGCACGTTATGACGGTGAAGGCACCATCGTAACAAAGTTTACCGGCGAAATTATGGAGGCAGACTTAAATTCTTACTTTAAGGTAAACGGCCCGAATGGCGAAGTAGCAATTAAGGAAATCAAAGCAGAGGCAAATCATGAGTATCATCTGGTAATGGCAGAGGAACTGGATGCAGCCAGAAGCTATACAGTAACATGTGATGGAACGGAGTATAAAGTTGTGATGCCAATTATTTTTTCTACCGAAAAATTTGAAGAACAGTATACGTACACCGGTAATGATTTAGGTGCAACTTATACAAAAGAAAAGACCGCATTCCGTGTGTGGGCACCAACGGCTGATGCGGTGTCTGTCAGATTATATCAGAGCGGTGACGCAGACAAGAATGATTTAATCGAAGAAATCGCTATGAAGGCTGACGTAAACGGCACCTGGGTAGCAGAAAAGACCGGTGATTTAAACGGTACCTACTATACTTATGTTGTAACCATCGGTGATGTACAGAACGAGGCCTGTGACCCATATGCCAGAACCACCGGTGTGAATGGTAAGCGTGCCATGGTAATTGATTTGGATTCCACTAATCCGGAAGGCTGGGAAAACGACAAGAATCCAAATGCAGACAAAACCTTTAATGATGCCATTATCTATGAATTACATGTCCGTGACCTTTCCTGGGATACCGCCGCTGGTATCAAAAACAGAGGTAAGTATCTTGGACTCACGGAAACAGGTACTACCAACGCAGAGGGGGTTCCTACCGGTATTGACCACATTAAAAATTTAGGTATAACCCATGTACATCTTCTTCCGGTATATGACTATGGTTCCGTAGATGAGAGCAAAACTACCGTTCCACAGTTTAACTGGGGTTATGATCCGGTAAACTATAACGTGCCGGAGGGCTCCTACTCCACTGATCCATTTAACGGCGAGGTAAGAGTAAAGGAATTCAAACAGATGGTACAGTCCATGCATAATAATGGTTTAAGCGTTATTATGGACGTAGTTTACAACCACGTGTACAATGCAGGAGAGTTCTGCTTTAACAAGATTGTACCACAGTATTTCACACGTATTGATGAAAACGGTACCTATTCCAACGGCTCCGGATGCGGTAACGATACTGCTTCCGAGCGTACGATGGTGAAAAAGTATATTGTAGATTCCGTACTGTACTGGACAGAAGAATATCATATTGACGGTTTCCGTTTTGACCTGGTTGGTCTGCTGGATACAGAAACTATTAATGAGATTGTGGAAACCGTTCATGCGGTTCGTCCTGATGTGGTATTCTACGGCGAAGGCTGGACCATGAGCACCAATGTTACCAAGTTTGGTTATCAGATGGCAACCCAGACAAATTCCAAGATGACTCCGGGCTTTGCTTATTTCAGCGATACCATCCGTGACGCCTTAAAGGGCAGCGTATTCAACAATAAAGAAACCGGTTATATCAGCGGTGCTTCCGGTAAGGAGTCCACTCTGGAGTACTGCTTTATGGGTCTGTCCCAGCCATGGTGCTCCACACCGGCTCAGACCATTAACTATGCGTCCTGTCATGATAACATGACACTGTTTGACCGCATTGTGAATTCTACACCGGATGCTTCCAGAGAAGACCAGATTAAGATGAACAATCTGGCAGCGGCAATTTACCTGACATCCCAGGGTATTCCGTTCATGCAGGCCGGTGAAGAAATGCTTCGTTCCAAGCCAAAGGCCTCCGGCGGCTTTGACGAAAACAGCTATGCTTCCCCGGATTCCGTGAACAAGTTAAAGTGGGATGACTTAAACAACAAGGAATATCAGGAAGTTTATGATTATTACAAAGGTCTCATTGCATTCCGTAAGGAGCATGCAGCTCTCCGCATGACAACCGCACAGGATGTTAAGGCAAACATTACTACCTTAACCGGTCTGGATGATAATGTGATGGCATTTAAGATTAACGGCGGTGTCAACGGTGAAGTGGCAGATAATCTGTTTGTTATTTTCAATGCCAACGAAACTTCCACAGAAATTGAACTTCCGGAAGGCAAGTGGAATGTTTACATCAACGGTGAAAAAGCCGGCACAGAAGTTTTAAAGACTGTAAAGGGTAAAGTAACCGTAGCACCTATCTCCGCTATGGTCCTCTGCCAGGATGATAACGCGGCAGGTCTGAACGGCGGTGTTGTTGCAGGTATCGCAGCCGGTGTGATTGCAGCAGTTGGTGCAGTAGCATTGGTGCTTAAGAAAAAGAAGAAATAGTAATATAAAATAAATAGTGCTTGTTTTACCCTCCCGTAGGTCAGATCTGGTAGGTCTGCCTGCGGGAGGTTTTTTCTTTGTGAAAAAATAATTGGGAAATAGTAGTTGACATCTGAAATCAGACGTGATATATTTATCACAAGTGATACAAATATATCACAAAAAAGTACAAATAAATCACATTGGAGGATAGCAAATCATGAAAAAAGAAAAGAAAGTTTATTCATTGGTCACAAAGGAGGTATGGAATACAATCATAATTTTGTTATTTGTTGCGGCAATTATTTTAAAACATAGTAGTCCGCAAAATGCAATCGGGCAACTCGCAGTAACCATTTTTATCTGGGCATTTATTATAATATATGTTGGTTCCACATGGCTTAGAGTGTTTATAAAGTTTGATATAGAAGATGAGGCGGCCGTCGAACATTACAATAAGGCAAAAACGACGGTATTCGATTTCTTATTGGGATTTTGCGAAGGCTTCGGAGGAGTAGTGGCACTTATCATCTTGATTGCGGAGGCAAAGGGATATGAACTTATAGAAAAGTTGTCTGCGAATATCAATTTTTGGCATATTGTGCTTGTGTATGCCATCATTCGATTGGCTGTTTCCGCTTGCTTTATTTACTATGAAAAGAGGGAAGCCTAATGGAATTTAACTTAGAAACCAAAATCAAAGAACTCCGGGCATCTAAGAACCTAAGCCAGGAAGAGTTGGCCCTGATGGTAAATGTCCGTAGAGAAACCATTGCCCGCCTGGAAAAAGGTATGTATAACCCATCCTTAAAGCTTGCCATGGACATTGCTGCGGTCTTTGAAAAGACCGTAGAAGAAGTATTCTTCTTCTCAGAGAAATAGTAGATAGTATACGTTGACTTTCACATCGCGCCGGATGGCAACATGTAATCCTGCGGAAGAATAACAAAGCTTATATAACAGAATATTTTTCGTAATCTATGCAAAAGGGGCTTCGGCTGAATGCTTATACTTTGTATATTTGTATCTAAGTGTCCGACATCTCAGCTGTCAGAGGAGTCAGGCGAACACAGATACAAATACACAAAGTATATTTCAGCCGAAGCCCCTTTATGTAAATTCACGAAAAATTATCTGTTATTGATAAGCTTTGTTAATTCCACAGGATCTACAATCTTGCCATCCTTGTAAACACGCATGTTACCGGATGCAATTTCGTCGATAAGGATAACTTCGTTGTTGTTGTAACCGAACTCGAACTTGATGTCCCAAAGGTCAAGGCCGATGCTCTTTAAATCGTCAGCAACAATCTTAGTAATCTTTAAGGTCTGTTCCTTCATGCTTGCAAACATTTCTTCGGACATAACGCCGAGAGCTGCAAGACCTTCGCTGGTTACCAGTGGATCGCCCTTTGCATCGTTCTTGAATGTGCATTCAACATAGCCGCCAGGAAGAACGGTACCATCTTCAATATATTCACCGTATCTGCGGATGAAGCTTCCGGTAGCAACAAGACGGCAGATAACTTCAAGACCATGGCCGAAAACTGTAGCAGGAAGAACTTCCATAGTAGCATTTTCAACATCAGCGCTTACGTAGTGAGTCTTGATGCCTGCCTTCTTTAATAACTCGAAGTAGTGAACGGAAGTGATTAAGTTAGCCTTACCGATACCTTCGATGGTTAAACCAACGGAGTTTTCGCCCGGATCAAACACACCGTCTTTACCGGTACAGTCGTCCTTAAACTTTAACATTACATTGCCGTTCTCAAGTTCATATACGTCCTTTGTCTTTCCTTCATACAATTTCTTCATGGTCATTTACCTCGCTTTTTGACTGTTTAAGTTAGTTGATAAACGAACATACTTGTCCGTTTTCTTTTAACAGAAAAAGAGTACCACATTTTTTTTTATATGGCAATATTTTTTTTATGATGATTTTTATTAACGCTATTTATAAGAAGGTCAAATTATGGTAGAATAAAGTTAACTACAGAAGAAAGAGGGATTTATAAATGACTTATGATTTTACAACCATAATGGACCGGAGAGGAAAGGATGCCCTGGCGGTGGATGTCATTCCCTTTGAAGGGGCAGAAGTGACAGAAGGATTTGACCGCATTCCGATGTGGGTGGCAGACATGAATTTTGCTACAGTGCCTACCATTCAGGAACATATTATCAACCGGGTGAATCATCCGGCGTTTGGATATTTTGAACCTTCAGAAGAATATTATAACAGTATTATTAGCTGGCAGAAGGAACGGAATCTGGTAGATGGTCTTACTGCAGAACATATAGGATATGAAAATGGTGTCCTGGGATGTCTGGCGGCAGCGGTGCAGAGTTTTACCGCACCGGGAGAGGCAGTACTGCTTCATTCTCCGACCTATATCGGTTTTACTCATGTATTTGAGGATAACGGTCGCAAAATGGTATTGTCGGATCTTGTACAGGACGAGAACGGCGTGTGGCGTATGGATTACGAAGATATGGACCGCAAAATAAAAGAGCACAAGATTCATTTTGCGGTATTCTGCTCTCCGCATAATCCGACAGGACGTGTCTGGGAGTGGGAAGAAATTGAAAAGGCCATGGAAGTTTACAAAAACAACGATTGTATTGTTATTTCCGATGAAATCTGGTCAGATTTAATTTTGCAGGGAAACCATCATATTCCGACCCAGAGTGTGTCCGAGGATGCAAAACAGCGTACCATTGCCATTTATGCGCCGTCCAAGACCTTTAACCTGGCGGGACTGATTGGCTCTTATCACATCATTTATAATCAGTATCTTCGTGACCGGGTGAGAAAGCAGTCGGAGCTGTGCCATTACAACAGTATGAATGTGCTGTCCATGCATGCTTTGATCGGTGCGTACCGGGAGGAAGGCCGCGTGTGGGTAGATGAGCTTCGTGAGGTGCTGACCGGCAATGTGGAGTTCGCTTATCAGTACATTCTTAATCATTTTCCGGGAGTAAAGCTTGCAAAGCCGCAGGGCACGTATATGCTGTACTTGGATTGTGAGGAATGGTGTAAAAACCAAGGAATTACCTTGGACGAACTGATAAAAGCCGGCATCCGTGTGGGCGTTATCTGGCAGGACGGCCGCCCGTTCAACCGTCCGTGGGCAATCCGTATGAATCTTGCTTTACCAAAAAGCAGGGTGGAGGAAGCCTTTGAAAGACTTCGAAACTATGTGTTTGTATAAAAAAAAGAAAAAGGCTTGCAGAAGCAGGCTTTTTTTTCTTGCGTTCAGTACGTTACTATGGTAAACTAATACCATGTCACATATTTACCGTGAAAATAAAAATGATAAAAGGAGAAGCACATGGGAGTAGAAATGATTGAAGCAGGCTGGCTGTCCATTTTGCCGCCACTGATTGCCATTATTTTAGCGTTAAAAACAAAGGAAGTATATTCTTCCCTGTTCGCCGGAGTACTTTCCGGCATGTTAATTTATTGTTTTAAAACGGGAAGCACAATTTTAGAGGCAGTCCGCATGGTGCTGGACATGATCGCGTACAAAATTGGTGATAACGGCTATATGATTTTGTATTTGTCCCTTCTCGGCTCCGTGGTTATGGTAGTTACCATGGCAGGCGGTTCCAGAGCGTACGGTCAGTGGGCAAGCACAAAACTTAAGAGTAAGCGTAGCGCAAAAATAGCTACCGCATTACTGGGTTGTCTGATTTTTATTGATGACTATTTTAACTGTCTTACCGTTGGTACGGTAATGCGCCCTATTACGGATAAGCATAAAATCGCCAGAGAAAAACTGGCATATATCATTGACTCCACGGCGGCGCCAATTTGCATTATTGCTCCGATTTCCAGCTGGGCAGTGGCAGTGGCTTCCGAAGTTGGCGGAGAAGGCGGCCTTGGGGCATTCATGAAGACCATTCCTTACAATTTATATGCATTGTTAACTTTATTGATGATTGCAATTATCTGCTTTACCGATTTTGATTTTGGTAAAATGAAGAAAGCGGTAGCAGAGGCAGAGGACTTGGAATATGACGAAGTAGAAGAGCAGAAGGAAATGGACGGAGTCAAGATTTCTGATAAGGGCCGTGTTTTCGACCTGCTGATTCCTATGGTGGTTCTGATTGCCTGTTCCATTCTCGGTATGGCTTATGTAGGCGGTTTCTTTAACGGTGTAGATTTTACCACTGCTATCGGCGAAAACCCAACAGCAGGTCTGACTCTTGGTGCTTTGGCGGCATTGATTTGTGCCCTGGTGCTTTACATTCCAAGAAAACTGGTTACGTTCCGTGATTTTATGGGTGGAATTACCGCCGGCGTGAAGCTGATGGTTTCTGCAGTTATGATTCTGTCCCTGGCATGGTCGTTAAGCGGTGTGTGTCGCGAAATGATCGGCACCGGTGAATTTGTCAGCGGACTGGTTAGCGGTTCCAATGTTTCCTTAAGCATTTTACCGGCTATTATTTTTGCAGTGGCAGCGTTCCTGTCCTTCTCCATGGGTACGGCATGGGGAACCTTCGGTATTTTAATTCCGATTGTTTCCATGATTTGTGAGGGTAGCGCAGAGGGTGCAGCAATCCTGATTCCGGCACTTGGTGCAACACTGGCCGGCTCTGTTTACGGCGACCATTGCTCTCCGATTTCCGACACCACAATTCTTTCCTCTGCCGGTGCGAAGTGTGAACACATCCGCCACGTAGAGACTCAGATTCCATATGCGACTATGGTAGCTGTAGTATGTTTTATCGGTTACATTATTGCCGGATTTACAAGGAATCCATGGATTACGCTTTTAGCATCCATAGCAATGCTACTGGCGGTGCTGGCAGTAATTAAATATAAGCAGAAAAAGTAAATCAAAATAAAAAACATCCACTGCAATAGGTGGATGTTTTTTTGCGTTACAGTATAGGTTCAATGACTGCCAAAAAATACTCGGTCATGGTTTCCGGGCTTTCCTGCATATTGTGAGAAAGCCACCAGCTGACCGTTTCAACAAAGGAAGAAGATATGTGGTTTACAAGGTAATCTTCCGGCAATGCAGAATTTTTCAGCAGCCCTTTTTTAGCGTATTGTGTCAGAATCAGTTTCTTTAAGTTGCTTTTAAAATAACGTAAAAACAAATCGTTGTTTTGGGAAGAAAGCAATTCTAAAATGTTTCTGTCATTTTCCTGCAAGTGTCGTAAAAGGTGTAAAAATACCGAGTCCGCGGCATTACCGCAGGAATAATGATAGTGACCGTGGGGAAGCCCCATGGCAGTGTCGATGATATGACCGAATAATTCTTCACAAAGATCTTTTAATAAATAATCCTTGGTTTCAAAGTGGGCATAAAAGGTGGTCCGTCCCACATTAGCCACATCAATGATTTCCTGCACGGAAATTTGATTATAATTCTTTTCGGAAAGGAGAGAAGTAAATGCTTTAAAAATAGCTTCTCTCGTTTTCTTTTGACGTCTATCCATAATAACCTCCGAACAAATTTGCAAAAATGTTCCGTAACGTACATCACTTGCTTTTTGCCTGTTGCGAAGAAAAGCAAAGTTTGATTATAATGATACCGAACAAATTGTTTGATATTAAACATAGTATATGCTGTTTTACAAAAAGTCAAGAAAGAGAGGAAAGACTCAGATGTTAAAGAAACTGAATGATATTCTTGCAGGAATCCCGGCTACTTTGGTGGGAGGCGTATTCCTGGTGTTGAGTTTTGTGCTGCCGAGAGTGGGAGTGAATATTGAAATCGATCCGGCTTGGATTACGGTAATAATCAGCGGTATTCCGCTTCTGTATCTGGCCGTGTGGAGAATTATCTACAATCCGGGCATCAGTAAAATTTCTTCAGCGCTGCTGATTACGATTGCCATGTTTGCTGCTATTGCCATCGGGGATTTGTTTGCCGCCGGAGAAGTGGCATTTATCATGGCAATCGGTGCAATTTTAGAGGATATGACTACGGAAAGAGCCAAGAAAGGATTGAAGAAGTTAATCAGTCTTGCCCCAACCATGGGAAGAAAACTATCCGATGGAACAGAGATTATGGTTGCCGCAGAAGAAATTGGCAGGGATGACATTCTGCGGGTTCTTCCGGGCGAGACGGTTCCTGTAGACGGTGTGATTTTGAAAGGGGAAACATCCGTGGACCAGTCTATTATGACCGGAGAATCCATTCCGGTGGATAAGGGCCAGGGAGATGAAGTGTTCTGCGGTACCATCAACCGTTTTGGCGCTATTGATATCCGGGCCACCAAGGTTGGAGAGGACAGTTCCTTACAAAGACTGATTCGCATGGTGCAGGAGGCAGAAGACAAAAAGGCACCGATGCAGCGCATCGCAGATAAATGCGCCAGCTGGTTGGTGCCGGTGGCATTACTGATTGCAATTGTAACCTGGATAGTAACGAAAGACATTGTCCGGGCAGTTACGGTATTGGTTGTGTTCTGCCCGTGTGCACTGGTGTTGGCAACACCTACGGCTATTATGGCAGCCATCGGACAGGCGACCAAGCATGGTGTTATTATTAAATCCGGGGAAGCACTGGAAAAGATGGGAAAAGTGGATACCATTGCCTTTGATAAAACTGGTACCCTGACCTATGGAAAACTGGAAGTCAGTGATGTGATTTCTTTTGATGATGCCATAAGTGAGCAGGAACTGTTAGTCCTTGCCGCATCTGCGGAGGCAAAAAGTGAGCATCCGCTGGGAAAGGCCATTGTTTCCTATGCAAAACAAAATGCCTTGGAACTGATGGATTCAACAGAGTTCAAAATGACCAGCGGAAAAGGTATTTATGCGGAAATCGCCGGAAGAAAGTTCTATTGCGGCAATGAAGGTTTTCTTGCGGAGGCCGGAGTTACCTTAAAGGATGAGATGAAATCCACCCTGGAGTGTTTAAGAACTCAGGGAAAGGCCTTGGTACTGGTAGCAGAGAAAAACAGTTGCATCGGTGTTTTGGCACTTTCCGATGTGCTTCGTCCGGAAGCAGAAATCATGGTAAAGAAGCTGACTGCCATGAAGACGGAAATTGTGCTGTTAACGGGTGATAATAATAAAACAGCAGATTATTTTGCAAAGCAGGTGGGGATTTCCTACATTTGTGCAGAACTGTTGCCGGAGCATAAAGTGGAACATATTATCCGGTTGCAGGAAGACGGGAAAAACGTCTGTATGATTGGCGACGGCGTGAACGATGCTCCTGCCCTAAAGAGTGCCGGTGTTGGCGTAGCCATGGGAAGTATGGGAAGTGATATTGCAGTGGAAGCTGCAGATATTGCGCTGATGAGCGATGATATTTCAAAAATTCCGTATCTCAAACGGTTGTCCAATGCAACTGTAGCAACCATCAAATGCAGCATTACATTATCCATGTGTATTAATTTCCTGGCGGTAACATTGTCTGTTCTGGGCGTTTTAACTCCTACTACCGGAGCTTTAGTTCATAATGCAGGTTCCTGCTTTGTGGTTTTAATTGCAGCATTATTGTATGACAGAAAATTTGAGTGAAGATAGCAGAAAGCACCCATCGGATGTTGAAAACTGGTGGGTGCTTTGTTTTTTATCGCGGAATGGTGATAAGTTCTTTCTTTATAATGGAAGTATAGAGTATTGCTGTTATCAGTAGAAACACTCCTTCTGCTCCAAAGAAATAACCGGTGTAACTATCAAGCTGCAGGCCAACTGCCAAACCTGCCGGAGCGAGTACTGAAATCATACCGACTAACATGGAAACCAGTACGGCGGCTCCTTGCTTTACTACCTGGGCTTCGTTATCCCAGTTGAGGACAGGAAAACGAAGATTGCAGGCAAGACCAAGTACCGTGGTAAACAATAAACAAACCAGTGGGAACAGAATATAATGCAGTGCGGTCATAAGGTCAGGTTTGGCACCGATGAGGAGAAGCAGTACAGACACTGCATAAAATGGGGCAGCCAAGACCAGATTCCACAAAATCTTTCCGACATAAATATCTCTTGCTTTTATCGGCAGAACCTGTAACTGCCAGAAGGTGTTGCCTTCCATGGAGATGGCGCAGGCAGAGGCACTGGTCATGCAAAGAGGAAGGGAAAGGATAAAAGGCAGGATTTGACGTACCAATGGAGCATAACCGGGAGCACCGAGGTATTCGGCCAAGGGTTCTATGCCAAGAATTGCTACAGCGGCGGCCAAAAGCAGAGCCAGAAGATAACCGATAATGGTGTTGGTTACATACAGGCTGGAAGAGAAGTAAAGCTTCATTTCCTTTTTAAACAAAGACATCAGCACATGCTCGGCTTTTAATGCTTGCAGCTTATAATTATGTTTGGCATAGGTAGCATTTAAGCCGGTACAGATTTCCTGGAACTTCTTTGACAGCACCCAGACAAAGGCAAAGAAAATCAGGGCCGGAGCAAACAAAAGAAGGAACAATTCAAGTACGTTTCCCTGCAGGGCATTGTGATACCAAAGAGCCGGCGGGAAAATACTGCCAAGTTCTTTTGTCACGGCGGAAAGAAGAACTTTTACGGCTTCTATATCCATGGATTCTGCCTCTTCACCCATACTGATGCCGCCTACCATGAAGGCAATCACAAGTGCCATGGTAAGAAAGACTTCCACCAGATTTTTGCGTTTCATGCGGGAGCTGATTCCCTTAATAAGAGCGCCCAAAATGGAGGAGATAGTCAGTGGCAGCAGTGGTGCAAACAGGATAACAGGAAGGCTGATAATATAAAATGCAATTCCCGGTTTTGCAAAGTAAATATGCACTGCCAGTCCCGGCAGCATCACTATCAGGGAAAACAACAGGTTCGTCACGTACATGGTAACAAAACGGCTGATTAAAATAGCGGATTTGGTTACCGGTAAGGACACCATGATATCATAGGACTTCATGGAAAACAGTACGCTTCCGGCTTTGAAAAAGGATAAAATCAGCATCACCAGACTTAAAATGGTGTACAGATACATCGGGACAATTTCGCCCATCTCTAAAAAGTGGAGAGCAAAGGCCATGGAACCGATATAGCCCACAACCATGAGAACGATGATGACATAAGCCACCGCCAGCAAGATAAAGGTGGTCTTTTTCTTTTTATCCTTCGTGTGGCGCATCTCGTTAATGCCGAAAAGATTTTTAAGCTGCACACGGCTAAGAGTCAGAACTTGCTGTATCATTCTTTGGTCACCTCCATGAAGACGGATTCTAAAGATTCTCCGTCGGTGAGTTCTTTGGTATCTCCGGCAGCAATCAGTTTGCCTCCACGGATAATGGCCACTTTATTGCAGAGCTTTTCAGCTACATCCAGTACGTGGGTGGAGAAGAAAATGGCAGTGCCTTCTTCACAAAGGGTATGCATGCGATTCTTTAAATGCAGGGTTGCAATCGGATCCAAGCCAACGAATGGCTCATCCAAAATCAGGAGCTTTGGCTTGTGAATCAGGGCACTGATGATGGCGAGTTTCTGCTTCATACCGTGTGAATAGGAAGAAATCAAATCGCCCAGGGCGTGCTCAATTTCAAAAGCGGAAGCTTCTTCACGGATACGTTGTTCTCTGTCGGCGGCAGAAACGCCGTAAATGTCTGCAATAAAATTTAAGTACTGGATACCGGTAAGATAGTCGTATAAATCCGGATTATCCGGAATATATGCCATGATTTGCTTACATTCCAGAGGCTTTTCCTTGACAGACATGCCGTTTACATAGATTTCCCCTTTATCAAAATCGTGGATACCAACCACGCATTTGATAGTGGAAGTTTTACCGGCACCATTGTGACCGATGAAAGCACAGATGTCACCGGAGTTGACGGTAAGCGAGAGGTCGGATACGGCCTCCTTTCCGCCTTTGTATATTTTGGTTAAGTTCTTGATTTCTAACATAGTTATTTCCTCCTTTTATTAAAGACTAATTTTCGCCGCTGTTATTCTGATTGGTGTTTTTTGCTTTGCGTACATACAGCAGAAAAGAGTATGCCGTAGGAAGCAATGCGGCTACTGCTATAGAGATTGGAACAATCCAGATAATATCTAAAAAGGCATTGATAATTAAAATAATACCGCAAATAATCCAGACAATACCCGCAAAGTGATGTGTTTTGTTCCAGTTTTCCGCATCGTTTAATGCCCAGGGAATTTTTATGCCGATGGTATAATTCTGGCGGGTTTTTGGCAGGTAATTACCAACGACCAGAAAGATAATTCCAAGGAACAGGTTGCCGAGCATGTTGATGGAAACCGGCTGATTCAGGGCTCCGAGATACATGACAAAGGTGCCAAAAACAGCAACCGCCGGAACCATATAAAGCATTAGTAAAAATATCTTATCACTGATATTTTGCTTTTTAGGGTCAGCTAAGGTAATGAAACCCATCAGAAGATGAACTGCCCATAAAAACAGCGGAATGAAGAACACGGCAAAGGCTTTGGAACTGTAATTGTCCGGTTTGCCGTTAGCATTAAAGTGCACCGGTATTTCCTCCGGCAGACGGTTCCAGAAAATAAGTCCTACCATCATAGGAATTAATACAATTAAAGATGTAAGTAAAATCATTTTTTTACGATTCATTGTTATTCCCTCCCTTTAAATCAGCCAGCCACAGCATGACTTCCTCCACTACGGAGGTGTTTAACTCGTAGTAAATAAAATTTTTCTGCTTATTTTCAAACACCAGATCCGCTTTTTTTAAAATGCTCAGGTGATAGGATATGGTTGCACCGGTCATGTCAAAATGACTGCCGATTTCTCCAGCGGACAGAGAACCTTTTTTTAACAGGGTCAGAATGTCCCGTCGGACCGGGTCCGAGAGTGCTTTAAACGTTTCTGCAAATCCCATGGCTATCCTCCTTCTTTGAAAAGCTATTTAGACAAATTTCTAAATATAGATTATAATAAAATGACGTGGAAAGTCAAGAAGTATTTAGAAATTTTTCTAAATACCATACGCAGTAACTCTGATAAAACAAAACCCGGCAGGAAGCAGCAGCTCTTCCTAACCGGGTTTTGCTTTTATAACAACCGGACAATGCGAATGGGCATGTTCCGGTACAGTTACCGTCAGCCTCCTAAATTGCGGAGGAATTCTTCTTTTTTGGCGGCTTGGTATTCGCCGCCGTAAGTGCCGGATTGTAACTTGTCAAAACCGGTTTCACAAAGTTCTTTCCAGCTTTCTTCTTCTCTGTTTACAAGGATAGGATAGTAGTAAACCTTGTTGGCATCCGCAGCGTCGGAATCTCCCGGGGCATCCCCCACCATGAGAACCTTGTCCGGCGCGTAGCCGAATTTTAGCATTTCACTGATGCAGTGGGCCTTGCTTCCGCAGTCTTGGGCGAGAACAATGTCTACGTGATCCAGCAGACCGTGGGTGGTCCATTCTTCTTCTACGGCATCCCGGTTGGCGCTGGAAACCACAGCTACATCTGCAAAGGTGTGAGCAGCAGCCAGGCCTTCCTTGGCACCGGGATAAGGAACCTTTAGTTCCTCCGGAAGTGCCACAATGCCGGCGTTGACTGCCTTGCTCCAGGAAAGGGCCTTTTCAAAGCATTTTTTGCCTGCCGGGTCGGTGCATTCGGCAATAGCCTTTGTGACACCGTCGTTGGAAAGTGCCGGGGCAGTATCCACCCAACGGATGAAGGTTTCTATTCCTTCAATTGGCGTATATTGCTCGTTGATTTCCTGTAAGGCAATGGCAAGACTTTTGAAGCGGTTGATACCGCGGGTCATTTGATAGAGGTTGATTTCATTCCAGCGGAATAAAACAGGCTCCCTCCATTCTTCCAAATTCCATTCAGTCACCATGCAGGGACCGAAGCAGTGGAAGTGTTTGCAATCCATGGTGTCCATGGCACAGCCGTCGGAATCAACACAAATTAAATACTCATGTTTTTTGGTAAATGTATCAAAAACTGACATGCAATCCTCCTTAGATGCGTGTATCCCACAGACCGCAGAAACTGTCGATAGGATCCTTACCCTTGAAGGCATCAGGACCGGAAACAAGAGCCTCTGCCAGGGCATCCATAGTGTCGTCCTTGCTGTCGTAAACGTTGATATAGGTGCGGAGCATTGGCACGTCTGCCAGCATGGTAGGAGAGTTTACGCTGATACCGATGACAGGAAGCTCGAAGGCATACCACGGAATTTCTCCGCCGCCTTTACTCATGCCGAAGGCCGGCCGGCCGCTCATGACGTCGTACAGGGAGACAATAACGTCCTGACCTGCCTTGAAGTCTTCGATGGCATTTTTACCGGCGAAGTACAGGTTGAGACTTGGCTTTTCGCCGGCCGCAATCTGCTTTTTAATCTTGTCTAAAGGACTCTCGTAAATAAATGCATCAAAGCCTTTGGCAATAAGACGATCACGCAGTTTTTCCGCCGGATTTAACTTGGCACCGCCCATGCCCATAGCCATACCCATAAGCGCGGACATCGGGCCGTCATAGCCCTTGATATAAACAATCATAACACGCTTTTTGGTGGACGGATCTAACGGAAGAACACCTTCGTCCTTATATTTTACTAAGGTCAGACAGTCCTTGCTGATAGCCGCCGCTGCGTCTTTGTATTCCTGACGGGATAAGGTGGCCAGAGCATCTTCTGCAGGTACGATTGCATCTTTTGCTTTTTTGTTTAAGCCCATGTGAGCCTTTAGACCGAGAATTCTGGTGAGCGCTTCGGTCATTCTTTCTTCGGAAATTTTTCCGGTTTTGTAAGCATCTAACATGGTGGCAAAGTCTTCGTCCGGATCATTGAAGAACAGGAACATATCACAACCTGCGTTGATGGAAGCAGGGAGCATTTCTTTACGGGTCATGCGGTCGGTCATGCCTACCATGTGGGAAGCGTCGGTAACTACCATACCGTTGAAGCCCAGCTTGTCACGAAGCAAACCGGTCATGATTTCAGGACAGAGAGTGGCAGGAAGCAGCTCTTCATCCCTGATGTCAGGGTTTACGCCCTGCATGTAGGTTTTCATCATAATGTGACCGCCCATGATAGCGTCCAGACCGTTGTCGATTAAGGTTTTATAAACATGTCCGAAGGACTTCATCCAGTCTTCTTCGGATAAATCATTGATGTTGTTGGAAAGATGGGCGTCACGGAAGTCTAAGCCGTTACCCGGAAAGTGCTTTGCGGTGCAGGCAAATCCGGGAATGGTGTGCAGACCGTCCATGTAAGCCTTACTCATGGTAGCAACACGTTCCGGGTCATTACCAAAGGAACGTCCTACGACTTCAGTATTTTCCCAATGCATATGAATGTCACTGACCGGAGCAAAGGCCATATTACATCCGATGGCAGCCGCCTGCTCGTTTGCCATGCGGCCCAGATCATGGGCATACTGTACGTTGCCTGTTGCACCGATTTTGATACCGGAGCCGATGAACTGACCGTCGCTGCAGGCACCGTCGCCGCCGGCTTCCGTGTTGCATGCAATAAAGACAGGAACCTTGGCATACTTTTGAAGAATGCGGTTCTGATCCTGTACCATTTTGCCCGGCATGTTGTTGTATCGGCAACCGCCTAAATGATACTTTTCCATCAGTTCCTTTAAATAATCTTCACTGTTGCCTGCGCAAAGCTGGAAAAATAACTGACCGACCTTCTCCTCATCGGTCATGGAAGCGATGGTGGATGCTACCCACTTAATATCCTCATCAGAGAGACAGTAAGGTTTTGCTTTTAAATCTACCACGATGTGTTCCCCCTTATACTTGGTCTGATTATTTTGCTGCAATTTCCTTGCAGATGCGTTCGTATTCTTCTTCATCTAACGTGTATTTTTTTTGATATAAGAAATAGGAGATTAACATGAGGACACATGGAAGCACGGTCATGCAAATCAGTAATCCCATGGTTTGGTTGCTTTCCACACTGCCGAGTATGCCGCTGATAGATGCAAGCTTTTCTGCCTCGGTAATGGTGCCGCCGGCGGCTGCGCTTTCCAAGTCGGAAATGCGGTTGGTGATGTCGGTTACACCAAACATCATGTAGCTTACGGAGGTAATCACAACAATCAGGGCAGAGGACATTTTGGTAAAGAACGGGCGGACAGAAGCGATGATAGCCTCGTCACGGTTGCCGGTTTTATATTCGTTGTATTCTACGGTGTTGATAATGGAAATCATCATAATCAGGTAATAGCAGTACTGGCCGAAATTAGACAGCATGTAGCCGATAACCAGCACCCAGAAAGCGATTCCGGAAGGAATGAACCGGGAGCCAATCATCAGGATATATCCAATTACGGAAATAACAGCCATCAGGGTCATCAGTGGCTTTCTCTTGATTTTCTTAGAAATCATCGGATAGAAAATCATAAGAAATGCAGTGGCAGACATACCGACGGTGGTAAATACGGAATATAGGCCGCCTTCATAACCGAATTCAAAGTAAATGTAGGTGGAGCCAAGACCGCCAACCACCAGACCGTTACCAATCTGCTGGATTAAGAAAATTAGGGAAATCCAGCGGAGCTGGTCGTTTGCTTTGATGGTTCGGATGATTTTCTTCAGTCCGGCACCTTCACCGTTGTTTTGCGTAGTTTCACGACGTTCCTTTACACCGAAAATGGTAAAGCATAAGAATAAAGGTCCTAAAATATTGATTACCAGTGCAATAATGCCGTAAGCCGTGTTGGCACTTCCGCCCAAAGTCATTTTACCGGTGGTAAGCATCGGAATTAGAATGGAGGCCAGGGTGCCGCCGATACCGGCGCACAGGGTGGCCTTGGAGGTGAACCGGTCACGGGCCGTTGCATCAGAGCTTAGTGCCGGAATCATACCCCAGTAGGAAATGTCGTGCATGGTATAGGCAATACTGAAGGTAAAGTAAAAAACACCAAACAGGATGATAAAATTCCAGCCCTTTAAGTTGGTGGAAAACACCATGGTAACGACTACGGAAGTAAGTAAAATTCCGATAACCAGCCATGGCTTGAATTTGCCCCATTTGGTATGGGTGTTTTCAATAATGTTGCCCATAATCGGGTCGTTTAATGCATCAAATATCCGGGCAATTACCATAATGGCGGTAATTGCAGCCAACTGGGCAGCAGTAAGGCCTTTGGTGAACATAATGTAGGTCAGTAGAAAGTTGGTGACAAGGCAGTACACCATGTCACGGCCGATAGTTCCTAAAGGAAACATCAGTAGATTCTTTTTTAGTTGCTTTTCATTTCCCATAAATACCTTCTCCTTTTTGTGAGGTTTATAGGATTATTTTATCATATTTTGCAGAAGAGGGGAAGGAGAAGATGAGAGATTGTTTGACTTTGCATCAGCTCAACGCGGGCTGTCGCATAAAAACACTACGAGCCACGCATAACTTGCGAAACCTTCGGCTTCGCAAGCCGCGGGCTGTCGCCCGCTTATCGTCCATAAAAAAGAACCGATAGAAGTGCAAGCACTCCCTCGGTTCTTTTATTATGTCCTGTATGCGTGGCTCGTAGCTTTCGCGATTATTCCCACTCGACAAGTCCTAACCCATTTTGTTTAGGTTTTGTTCTCTGTAGTGTTTCTCGTTCTTTTGATTATTTGATATATCTATATTATTTTGCCTATACGAGTTAATGTTATCGCTTTTGATAACTACTACTCTATAATTG
>JAZQJL010000039.1:0-5714 GCA_045541595.1 Lachnospiraceae bacterium
AATCAGACGCATCACGCCCTGAATCTCGTCCATCACCTGGTCTTCCCTCATGAAAATATGGGCGTCATCTTGCGTGAAAGATCGAACGCGCATCAAACCATGCAGCGTTCCTGACTTTTCGTTACGGTGCACCAGACCAAGCTCTGCCATGCGGATTGGCAGTTCCTTGTATGACTTTGGCTGCAACTTATACACCAGCATTCCACCCGGACAACTCATCGGCTTGATGGCATAATCCTCGTCCTCTACCTGCAGGGAATACATCGATTCTCTGTAGTGGTCCCAGTGGCCGGACGTTTCCCAAAGACTTCTCTCTAACATAATCGGCGTGGATACCTCCACATAACCCTCTCGGTGATGAATCTTTCTCCAATAATCAAGCAGGAGATTTTTTAATACCATGCCCTTTGGCAGGAACACCGGAAGTCCCGGGCCTTCCTCAAAAATCGTAAAAATGCCAAGCTCCCTGCCAAGCTTTCTGTGGTCTCTTGCCTTTGCTTCTGCAAGCACATGAAGATACTCTTCCAGCTGGGACGCCTTAGGAAACGAAATGCCGTAGATTCTCGTTAACATCGCATTCTTTTCATCGCCCCGCCAGTAAGCACCTGCCACAGATAACAACTTGATTGCTTTAATCTGGCACACATTGGAAATGTGCGGTCCCGCACAGAACTCCTCGTACTCGCCCTGCTTATAAAAGCTGATGCATACATCATCAGCCAGTTCTCTGATAAGTTCCAGCTTATAAGGCTCTCCTGCCTGCTCCATATAGGCAATGGCTTCTTCTTTCGACTTTTCGCTTACCTGAAGGGAAAGGGATTCCTTCACAATCTTTCTCATTTCCTCTTCGATTTCTTTTAAGTGTTCGTCTGAGAATGGAAACGCAAAGTCAAAGTCATAGTAAAAACCGTTTTCGATTGCCGGCCCGATGGCACATTTCGTTTCCGGATACAACCGCTTTACCGCCTGGGCAAGCACATGGGCACTCGTATGCCAAAATGCTTTTGCTCCTTCCTTTTCTTCAAATTTCACTTCCATTACTTCTTTGTTGTTTTGCAGAACCTTCATACTAAGTTCTCCTTTCTTTTCTGTTCTTGAATAGTTACTTTTTCAACAACATAAGAAAAGCACCCATAAGACCAATTTTATTAGTCTTAAGGGTGCATTTAGCACGGTTCCACCTTAACTTTTCACTTCAGATTCCAACAAATCCTATCCTTTAACGCAGGCATACGGTAACACTTACTGACTTTGGGCGTTACAGCTCTGGAATGGTTTTCGTCTACCTTCCGCATAAGCAACTTCCACCATGTGTTGCTCTCTCTGGATGCTTCCACCTAAACTACTTGTTTCCGTCAACGCTTCTCTTATGTTATTGCGGTGATGATAACACGGCTTGATAAAGTCGTCAAGCAAAATCCGACACACTTTTCCTGTTCCAATGTATTTCATTCCCTTGTTTCATACATTGTCCCGTTTAATACGGTTTCTGCCAGTTTATCTCCCTCATATCGCAATTTCAGAGAAAACACCGGCACGTCTTCCTCCATCAGCCGAAAGAATACTTTATCTCCTTCCCAGATTGGAAGATTGTAAACCTCTTTCTTTTTCACCCATTCGAGATTCCCCTCGTCGCACTCGGTTATCTCGCCTTCGTAACCGTCTGCCGTATACAAAAACATATACTCGGTAGGATAGCTGTCCGTGGAAAATGTAATAATCCCTCGAAGCCGGAACCTAGTCAGTGTTAAGCCTGTTTCCTCCCGTACCTCGCGAAGCAGACACTCCTCCGGGGATTCTCCCTCTTCAAAGTGGCCGCCCACACCGACCCATTTATCTTTGTTGATATCCTTCTCTTTTTTTACCCGGTGCATCATCAAATAAGAGTCTTCTTTTTCGATGTAGCAAAGCGTGGTACAATTATGCTTTTTATTCTCTGTATTTTTCACGTTTATTCTCCTACAAGTTGTATTATGGCTACTTATGCAATCCTACCGCACATAATGCACGCACTTTTCCTCGTACTGGTCTCTTGCCTCCGGTTCCTCGCCAGGACGTCCGATAAAAACGATATTTAACGGAATCTGCTTAGCTCCCAGTCCCAAAAGATCTGCCACTCTCTTCTCTGCTCTCTTTTGCGGATGAATACCACACCAGACAGCTCCCAGCCCCAAATCGGTTATACGAAGTAACATATTTTCTGTTGCTGCACTGCAATCCTGAATCCAATAAGGAGCCAGTTGTAGTGGTAAAGCTCTACTTAAATTACCACAAACAACAATGGCAAGCTTAGCGGCAAACTTTGTATAATTAGAGGCGTCTTTCAGTTTTTCTAATATTTCTTCATTTGTTATTACATAAAAGTCCCATGGTTTCCGATTACAGGCACTTGGCCCGCTCATAGCCGCATGGAGAAGTTCTTCTATCATCTCCTCCGGAACCGGCTCGTCGGTAAACTTTCTGACACTGCGTCGTTTTAATAAAGCTTCTTTTAATTCCATCGCCCTATTCCTCCCTACTTCAAAAGTTTATACAACCGCAGATTCTCCTCGTTGCTTCCGCCAAATAAAACATAATAGTCAATCTGCTTTTCTTTTTCTGTGCAAATGTACTGTCCGTACACACCTACGCCGCAAAAATAGGCGGTATCCTCCGCAGAAACCGAAATACCGTATCCTTTTCCGGAAAGCAACAGAGGCATACGCTTTCTCTTTCCACCGATGGAAATATAGCGGGCTTTCCCGTTTACCTGCTCCAAATCGGTATCCAGAATACCTTTGGCATCTATTTTTTCATTCTTTGCCCATTCAAAATAGTTCCAGGTCTTTAAAACGTCCGGTTCTATCTGACGCGGTTCCTTGACCGATTCTTTTAGCAAAAGCGCTCCCTTTGCATCCAGGAAACTTAAGGCTCCGCTCTTTTTCTCTACACGTACAACCACCTTTTTCGTGGCAATTTCATATATAGTCGGATTTTCCCTGGTGATAAACTGCGCCTTTTTTTCACCGGTATACTGCCAGTTTCCATCTGCAAAGGAATCTGCCTGTCCTCTGATAAACTGTACCCGGACCACTTCATCTGCAATCGGTGTCACCCGTAGCGTTCCGTAATTGCTAACGAAATCCACAAACGTCTTTGACTTCTTTACCCAGCGCACGCCGCAATCCACTCTGCTGTGTCCCTTTGGCGCCAGTTTTCCGGTTTCCACAACCGATGCAAACTGATACGGCGATGTATTGATTTCCGGTGCGGTCGCCGAAACCGTCTTCTGAACCTCCAGAGGTTTTTCCAGAGGCTTTTCTACCGGCTGTTTCGGCTGATTCAGTCCATACCGCTTTGTTGTACGCGCAAGGAACATGGCAAGCTCGTCCTGCTTTTCCTCTTCCGTCACCTTATGAATCACACGGGGCGCCGCCGCACGCAGAATGTCCTGTGATTTTTCCAGGGAACGCAGTTTCTTTTCTTCGGATACCGGTGTGGCAATCAAATCCGTCAAATCATTCAAATGCACCACGGCCAGTTCGTGCAGGGCTCTGGTTGCTGCCACATATAAAAGTTTTACATATCGGTCTTCCGCTGGGTAATGATCCTTGGACGGATGATACAACAGTACCGCATCAAATTCCAGTCCCTTTGTATATTCCACAGGAAGGACCATAACGCCCTCATCAAATACCGCCGTCTCCGGGTTACTGTCTGCCAGCGCGATTTTTCCGCCAAGCATCCATGTTACATCTGCCGCCTCCTGTTCGTTGGCGCATATGACTGCAATCGTTCCGTGACCTTCTTTTTTCCAGTTCTCAATGATGCGTACCACCGCCCGGTTCATTTCCTCTTCCGTATCATACCCTTGTGTGCTTACCGGGTTTCCGTGACGAAGAATCGGCTCCGCAGGATAAATGGAGAAATTGCCGTGGCGCAGCACCTCTGTTGCAAATTCCGAAATCTCCACCGTATTACGATAGCTTTTTTTCAAAATTCCAAAGTTGTCATAATCGCCGGTAAGAATCAGTTTGCGTAAGTCTTCCCAATCATTTAAGCCGTAACCATAATGTATGTTTTGGGAAACATCTCCCATAATCGTATAGGTACAGCCTCTGAGACAGTATTCCAAGGCGCCGTATACCATCATACCGAAGTCCTGGGCCTCATCAATAATCACGTGTGAAGCTTCACGGATCGGATCAATTTCCTTAATCCGCTTGTAAAGATAGGCCAGTGCCGCAAGGTCGTAAACGTCATACTTCCCGGCTTCCGCAAAAATCTGACTGCCGCGTTTTCTCTGACCTGCCAAAAACTCTTCATACAAATCAAACAGTGAGCCCTTCCATTCATCTTTTCCAAAATGAACCTTACATGCCTTATTCAGTTCTTTTTTCTCCTCCGGTGTGTAAGAAACCGACTTTCCGGTCAGTTCATTTTCCAGTCTGCCAAGCAGCCACTCATTCAGTGCATTGATTTTTGCCTGTACCGACAGTTGCGGATTGCTCTTTCTGTAATTCTCAATGGATTTCTTCTCTAAAAGCACCGCTCCGGTCTTTTCAATGACTACCGACTCTGACGGGATTATGTTTTCCTCATATTCCGCGCAAAAGGCCTCCAGTTCATGAAACCACGCATATTCTCCTTTCCGGTATGCCGCTTTGTTGGTTTGGTCTGTCGCTACAATTTTATGCTTTTTGTCATCCCAGTCCTCATACAGCAACCGGACAAATAACTGCTCCATGGTCATTTGGGAAACCCCGTATACGTCCAGTTCCGGCAGTACCCCGGTAATATAATTTAGCAGAATGCGGTTGCTTCCCACAATGTAAAAGTCCACCGGACGAAACTGCTCATAATTATACAGAATATAAGAAATACGATGCATTGCCACCGTTGTTTTTCCGGAACCGGCCACTCCCTGCACAATCAGATTTGTCCTCGGAGACTTTCTGATAATTTCATTTTGTTCTTTTTGTATGGTGCCGATAATTTCTCCCAGCACCGCCTTTTTACTCTTTGCCAGGCACTTAGTAAGAAGCTCGTCGTTTGCCACAATATCCGAATCGAAAAAATCAATCAGCTTGTCGTCTTCAATCTCATAGGTACGTTTCCGAAACAGCTCAATTTCATGGACTTTTGTCTCATGTTCTTTTGTATCTTTTACCTCGTAGGTGCAGTTTCCCAACGCATTTTCATAGTATACCGATGCCATGGGCGCTCTCCAGTCAATAACTAACTGCTCCACTCCATCCGGTGAAATACCGACACGGCCCACATAATAGGATTCCGGCTCCGAACCTCTCGCATCCTTAAAATCGATTCGTCCGAAATAAGGTTTTTTCCGTGCCTTAATACAGCGAAGTAAATCCTGCTTGCTTTCCTGAAACAGCGATTCCGTATTATGCCATAAGGCGAGCACTTCTTTGTCTTTTGTGTTATAGGAATCCAGCATATCCTTTAACTGCTCTGACAAGCCTTTCTGATGGCGCTCTGTCCGCTCCAGATTGTCCTGCGCAACTGCAAGAATCTTGCGAAGCTGCCGTTCTTCTGCTTCCCTGGTAACCCCGAATACTTTCATTTGGCTTTCTCCTTCTTTTGCTATATCTAGTGCTCATCCCATCACTGTTTCTTTGTTACAAAATTATTCTAACATTTTTTCAAAAAAAGTATAGACTTGTTTTCCAAAATGTTGTATAATGCATAATGAGGTGTGCCTATAAGATAGACAC
>JAZQJL010000040.1:0-7600 GCA_045541595.1 Lachnospiraceae bacterium
GCTCACAGAACGACATGGCTACGATCCGACTTCCGTCTGGTTGCAACCGTTGATGGCAACTACGAAACTCTGACCAACGTCGGCTTTACCGTAAGCGCAACCTATAGTGACGTAACCAAAACCGAGCAGACCTTTGATATCGAAGCGCTGACCGGCAACGGTACGGTAGAATATATTTTCTTACCGGGCAGCAATTTCGATTTTGCATGGTTTAAGTTTGAACAGTAAGAGTTAAGAAAAGAGGAACAAAAAGAGTTATGAAAACATCAGGACCAAAGCTTTTTACATCAATGAAGGGGTATACAACAAAACAGCTCACCAAGGATATCATTGCCGGTATCCTGGTGGCGATTATAGCATTCCCGCTTTCCGTGGCGCTGGCGATTTCCTCCGGCATGTCTCCGGAAACTGGTTTGTATTCGGCAATTATCGGCGGATTTTTCGTATCCGCTTTTGGCGGAAGTAAGGTAAATATCGGTGGCGTTACGGCGGCTACCGTAATGACGGTATTTACTATCATCGATGAATTCGGCCTGGCAGGTCTTGCCGTGGCTTCCGTGATTGCAGGTGTGATACTGATTCTTCTTGGTATACTGAAAGCAGGTGTTTTGCTTCGCTATATTCCGAGAACAATTACTCTTGGCTTTACCGCCGGTATTGCCATGGGTATTTTTTCCGGACAGCTAAAGGGCTTTTTTGGTCTGGAGATGGGCGCAATTCCGGTAAAAGTGCTGGATAAATTTGCTGCCTATGCAAAAGTCATAACAACCATTGATATTCCTACACTTGCCATTGGCCTGCTTGCCATGGTAGTGTTAATTGTATTGCCGAAGCTGTTACCAAAGGTGCCAAATTCTCTGGCCGCCATTTTGGTAACGACCCCGGTGGTACTGTTTTTGAAGACAAAGGGTGTGGAAGTAGCCACCATAAAAAGTGTGTATGGCGACCTGCCGTCCCATTTCCCGGTTCCGAAATTGCCGGAATTTTCCATGCAACTGATTATGGATGTGTTCCCGTCTGCAGTTACTCTGGCGATTCTGATTGCCATTGTATCCCTGCTTGCCTGTGTGGTAACTGACGGCTTGATGGGAGAACGCCACGATTCGAATCAGGAACTGATTGGCGAAGGTATTGCCAATATTTTCTGCGGTATCTTCGGTGCGGTTCCGGTGGCCGGAGCAGTGGCCAGAGCTTCCAACAGTGTAAAGAGCGGCGGACGTACGCCAATAGCCGGTATCGTACATAGTATTGTGGTAACCATCATACTTCTTTGCATGATGCCGTTGGCGGGTTATATTCCAATGCCGACCCTGGCTGCCATTTTGATTCTGGTTGCATATAACATGAGCAACTGGAGAGAATTTGTCTACATGGCAAAACACGCACCGAAGTCGGACTTTACAGTACTGATTATTACATTTCTTACCGGAGTGATTTTTGATTTGCTGACAGCTGTTGAGGTGGGTGTGTTCCTGTCCGCCATTTTATTCCTGCGCCGTATGACTAATGTTACCAGCATCCGCCGTTGGACGAATTTAAAGGACGACATTCCGTATAAGGGACAGACCCAGGAGTACAAGGCAATTCCGAAGCATACGCTGGTTTACGAAATTGAAGGACCGATTTTCTTTGCAACCGTAGATAACTTAATCGAGCAGATTGTCTGGAAGGAAACCACCAGAGTGGTAATCGTGCGTATGAGAAGTGTATCCACTCTGGATATTACAGCCATCCGTGCCTTGGAAAACTTATTAACCCTCTGTCAGAAAAAGAACGTGACGCTGGTGTTTTCCCATGTTATGGAACAACCGTATGAGGTTATGAAAAAGTCCCAGTTTGTCGATAAAGTAGGTGCAAACAATTTCCGTGCCAATATTGATGCTGCTTTAGAGCACGCGGAAGCAATTGTAATAGAAGAAAAAAGAAGGCGCATGGAAGCCGAAGCAAAAAAATAGAAAGCTTAAGGAGGATTAGCAGATGAAGAAAATAATGATAAGTATAATGATGTTGGCAGGTCTTCTTCTGCTGGCCTCTTGTAATCCGGCGGATGCAGCAGGACCTGCAAAACTACCGGAGAACGCAAATACACCAACCCCAATTGTAGTGCCAACCTGTACACCAACAGCAACGCCGTCTCCGGACCCGGCACAGCTTCCAACGGCCACACCGGTTCCAACCAAAGCGGTAGAAGCAACACCAATCGTAGAACCTACCGAGGCACCGACACCGGAATCAACGGCTACCCCGGTTCCGACCGAAACGCCAACCCCGGCACCGACAGCAACGGAGGCACCAAAACCTACGGAAGTGCCGACTCCTGTGCCAACCAAAGAACCAACACCGGAGCCTACAGAAGAGCCAACGGAAACCCCAACAGAGACCCCAAGCCCTGAGCCGACAGAGGAACCAACCCCTACGGCAAGCCCTACCCCTACACCGATACTCGAAGATATGGTATATTACGGCTGGCAGGGCGAAATTACCATTGATGAGGAGTTTCTTATTGTATTTCCGGATGTATTCAATGACTGTGCTTTGGAAAGAACCGACAAGGAATTGACGCTTCATTTTACCAGCACGGCAGACAGTGAAATCGCATTCCGGATTACTTATGCAATGCAAAAGACCTTTGAAGAGAAAGTAAGTGAGCTTCAGAACATAGAACTAACAGTTTTGGAAAATTCCGAGGCAGAAAAGCGGATGGCATACCTGCAGGAAGACAATGGTGTGGTTTACCACAGCACTTTTGTGGAATCCCGGTATTCCAGAATATTATTGGGAGATGCTTTTGGAGATGTAGACTATGTAACCGGCGTGATGGAGGTAGTATTTTCTTATCCGGCAGAGCGCAGGGAAGAATATGAAACAGCAAAATACAATTATCTGGTTGTAGGAGATGGGGAGGATTAAAATATGTCAGACAAACTGGAACAGGCAATGAAGAAAATACATATTTATCTTGCCAACTGTAAAGAAAGTGCATATTCCAGCGAAGACTTGATTGTTTCCAAAAAAAGAATGTTTTCCCTGTTAGAGGAATTAAATTATGCGGTATATGACGCCATGGAAGAGTACGAAGTTACCGTGGCAGCCAGAGACCGTGGCATTGCCCAGGCAGAGCGCATGGCAGCAGACATTAAGGATGACGCCCTGCTCCGCGCGGACGAAATTCATGCTTCCTCACTTTTATATACCCAGGAGGCCATTGCGGACTTAAAACGTACATTAGAATATATGCAGAAAAGCATCCGTTCGGAGTACGAAATGATATTGGCAGACTGCGAAGAGCGTTTAAACTACTTAGAACAGGATTCCATGGAAATCTTTTCCCAGCTGGAAACCAAGGCGGATGCCAAAATATATCTTCGTATGATAGAGGATATTAAGGCAAAGAGAAAAACGTTACCAACGGATATCCCGGCAGACGCACCATATTCCAGAAAGATAGGAAATGCTGCGGCCTCCGACACTTACGAAGTTCCTGCAGATGAATTTGAGAGCAAGCTTTCTTCTGCCATTGTGGTGGAAGTACATGATACTCCAAAGATTCCGGAAGGCTTCGGTAAAGGAAAAAAGAAGAAAAAAAGCAAGGCTTCCGGTGGCGAAGCAGCTGTGACCGCCCAGGAACTGGATGCGGAGTACTTTGCGTTCCAGGAAGAACAGCAGAAGGCATTAGAAGCCCAGCTGGCAGCAGAAGTGGAAGAAGCGGATGACGGGGAAAACGACGGCGGAGATTCTATCTTCGGAGGCTGGAAAAAGTTTGGATTTGGAAATAAGAAAAAATAAAAAGAAGCTTATGAATTGTGCCGGATTTGGTTGGTTCATAAGCTTTTGTTTTATTTAATATTTTTATGAAATAAAAAAGAGACGCTGTTAAGCGTCTCTAATGCGGAAGGCGGGACTTGAACCCGCACGTCAACCTGACACATGATCCTTAGTCATGCCTGTCTGCCAATTCCAGCACTCCCGCATCTTGCCTTAGCAAGTGCTGTACTCGCTGAGCACTTTGATAGTATACACTATTAATTTTGATTTGTAAATACCTAATTTTAAATTTTTTCAAAAAATTTCTACAACTTATTCAGATGGTTGAAAAAACTCAGGGATATAGCATCCTTCCGTCTCTTCTTTAAAGGAAATCCCATAGGAGGAACAAAAGTCATTCAGCTTATTTATGATTCGCTCAGCCTCGTCGCCGGTTTGCGGTGTTGGCTGGAAATTGTTTTTCTCGGTAACAGAAGAAAGACTGCACGGGAAAACCCGGACCGGACTTTCTTCCGGGGTCAGAACACCGTCAGTGAATGTAAAGGTCTGCTGAAAAATCATGGTATCTTTGTCGGCAGGATTGGTGTGGCCGCCAAAACAGAAGTTACCAAGACTGTAGGCAATGTAATGACCGTTGTACAGTTCAATAGGCTGCAGGACATGAGGATGGTGGCCGACTACAAGATCCGCTCCTGCATCGATGGCATAGTGTGCCAGCTCTTTTTGCTCGGAGGTTGGTTCATAATCCTTTTCAATGCCCCAGTGGAAGGAAGTGAAAATCAAGTCTGCTTCCTGCGTTTTTGCTTCTGCAATGGTTTTGTCCAGCAGTACTTTGGAACCGTCCAGACCATGGCGGATGGCGTAGATGGAGATCATGGCAATCTTTATATCGTTGATGGTGGTATAACTGACCAAATCCTCATATGCATAGAGAATTCCGGCAGATTTTAAAATGAGACGGGTGTCATCATGACTGATTTGTCCGTAGTCCATACTGTGATTATTTGCCAGAGATACAGCCTCCACACTTCCCTGCAGCAAAATATTGACATAGGCAGGCTTGCCGCGGAAGGCAAAGGTTTTGTCCTGACGTTTGCCCCTCTCGGACAGAGTACCTTCAAAATTGATTAAGGTCAGATCATCTGCTTTGAGGATAGGAAGAACATTGGCGAAAAAGTAGGAATCATCCTGCACTTTGTCGTAGACAACATAAAAGTTCCGGATGGAATTCTGGTTAATTAAATCACTGCCTAAAGTAACGTCGCCGGTGAAGGAACAGGTAACGGCAGTTACCATCGGAGTAGGCGACGGGGTTGGGGTCGGTGTCAACGTTGGAGCCGGGGTCTCGGTTGGAGTAGGCGACTGCGTCGGAACCGGCGTGTTGGTTGGAGCCGGGGTCTCGGTGGGAGCCGGAGTGCTGGTTAACTCGGTGGTTGGAGTTGCCGGAACGTTAGTCGGAACCGTGCCGGTGGCGGCAGTGTTGCAGCCGCAAAGGAAAAATGAGGTACAGCATATAAAGAATAACCGCGTTGTCAGTTTTGTTCGTCCCATGGCAAATGCTCCTTGTCCTTTGTTGTAAAAAGAAAAACAGACGAGAAATCTCGCCTGTCTGAACTGCAATATAATGCGGATGAGGGGACTTGAACCCCTATGAGAGTAATCTCACATGAACCTGAATCATGCGCGTCTGCCAATTCCGCCACATCCGCGAACTGCTTAGATAGTATAGCACTGGCACTCTGATTTGTCAATCATTTTTTTGACCATATTTAATATTTTTGACGCACAAATGACACAGTGTTGTGTTATACTATAGGGGGAAGGATCCCGAAGTCTCTTTGTCAAAGGATGGTAATGCATATGAAAAAGAAATCAATAGTCAAATACATAGTGCCAATGCTGATGCTGCTTATTGCTGTATCCGCATGGCTTGGAACAAAGCAGGTAGCAGCTGCGGTACAGCGCCTGGAAGAAATTGATGCGTCCTATTTAGGTCCGGCGGTAGAAGTCGGAGATGAAATCAACCTAAAAGATATTTACGTTACGGGCCGTTATTACATTAAAGACGATTATTACGGTTATTATGACTATGACGAGATTAAAGAAGGTTTCACCATCTCCCCGTCTGTTATTAAAAACAAAGGTAATAACCGGGTAATAGTCAGCTACCAGGGCAAATCCACGGCAATTACTGTAGAAGGCAAGGTAATCGAAGAACTTGAGGCAAATTATCTTGGAGATGACTTATATATCGGTTCCCCTATCCCTGCCGGCAAAATTGAAGTATATGCCCGCTACAGTGACGGTAGTTATGAGCAGGTAAGAGATTTTGAATTAACCGTAAAAACGGTAGAGAAAAAAGGACTAAATTCCATCCCGGTTACCTATAAAGGAAAAACTGCCTATGTAAAGGTAGTCGGTAAGCCACCTCTTGCAGTAGAAGAAATTCACGCGGTATATAACGGTGGCAATGTGATTGTGGGTAATTCCATCAATAAGTCCAATATTGCGGTTACTGTATATTACAACGACGGTACCTCCAAAGAGGTAACAAACTTCAATATCAGTCCCGGTGTTGTGGAGCGGGAAGGCTACAACCAAATTACGGTAAGCTACGGCAGTGCAACTGCAAAAATCGAGGTCTACGGAGATGCCCGTGAAATCGTGGATATGCAGGCAAAATATACCGGTGGCGGTGTTATTGTAGGCAAAAAGGTTAAAAAAGAAGAAATTGAGGTTATCGTTACATATAACGACGGTACTGATGAACAAATAGAAAATTACGGTATGTTCGGTGAGTTAATCGAGTACGAAGGGGAAAATTTGGTGCTGATTTACATCGATGCATTCATGCAGGAAATTACGGTTCGTGGTGTGCAGGGCTTTGCAGCAAACTTCGACAACCCAATCTCTAACTACTTTGTCAGCGAAGACCACTCCTACTATACGGAGGTTACCCTTGGTATGGATATGGAAGTCGGAGCAGATAAATTCTTCCTGAAGGAAGCGGATCAGGAAGTGGCGGGAAAAGCCATACAGCGTGTGGTTTACACCGATGAGTTTATCGGTTTTGAATTATTCTACGATGATGACGAAATGATCCGGAACTTCCCAATGGCCATGAAGGTATCTGTGCCGGACGGATTCGAACCGGAAAATTTTGCAGTATATTATACACCAAACCGTACTACCATTATGGCTAAAGTGGTGGGCGACTTCGTAGACGAAGAGCAGACAGAGTATGAATTTGTGGTATATGAACCGGGTATGTATATTGTGGTAAATGAAGAATCCAAACGCCTGGTAACCGACATTATCGTAGAAACAGAAGTAAAGCTGAAGGAGAACAGAAGCTATGCGTTAAATCCGGTAGTCTTCCCTCTGACAGCAGAAAACCGTGACGTTACGTTCTACTCCACGGATGAAGATGTGGCAACCGTATCTGCAAACGGAAAAATCCGTACCCATTCCGAAGGCATTTGTGAAATCTGGATTGAGGCGGAGGACGAAAGCGGTGTGTACGTCATTGTTACCGTAGAAGTAACTAACGGCAAACGTAAGAAATAACGGAGGATGTATTGATAACAGTAATGTACTTTCTTCTTCTGCTGGCAGCATCGGCAGAAGATTACAAAACCCGTACGGTCAGTGCCCGGTGGACATGGCTGATGTGGTTTTTGGGACTTATCAATATAGTATTAGTAAAAGAAAACAGGTGGGTGACAATAACACTCACCTGTCTTTCCTTTCTGACGCTATGGTTGATTTATGTGCTGGTGCGTAAAGCAGCCGTATGCAGAAAGGCTGTGTGGGAGTTTGGTGGTGCGGATGTGCG
>JAZQJL010000041.1:0-3003 GCA_045541595.1 Lachnospiraceae bacterium
CTTCTGTTATTTCTTATGATTTTTCCTTGCCTCGTTCTGTGCTGGGGAAGCTCTGACTGTTCCAGCATAGTACACCTCCTTTACAATTATCTACATCTCTAAATGAAACTTTCGTCACACCCCAAAACGATATTCTTTCTCTTCCTTTTCATTTGCAACCAATTGAAACTGCTCTATAACCATATCCGCCACCTCATCCGGACTAAGATTGGTATTGTTTATCTTTATATGGTTGTCAAACCATGTTTCACCCTCATTGGAATTTAATCTGTGATTTTCTGCATCCTTTAGCAGATTTGCTCTACTCCATGCAACATCCCGCTTGGATGCTTTACGCTCCATTCTGTGCGGAGTTTCATTTCTTTCCAGCCTTGTTGCCAGGTCGGCACTTAATTCCGCAAAATAGAATTTACCTCCCGCACTCTGAAACAAATCCGCAAGCCCCGTTAAGTACTCCCTTTCTTGTGGAAGTTCAAAGGCGCAGACATATGTAAATATCAAATCTACGTTGTGTTTCACTGCCAGTTCAAAAGCCTTTTCCCTGAAGACTGCATTGAATTCTCTTTGCGCCGGTGTTCCAAAACCAAATATCTTATCAGACATTTCTATGCTGTCATGGTTCATCATCATATTGTACTTCAATTTGTCTCTCAGGCTTTCTGCAACCGTCATTTTCCCTACCGCTTGCGGACCGCATACTATAATTAAGTTCGCCATAGCAATCTCCTCACACTTTATCAGCCATTATTTTAACTCCCAGGAACGAAGCTCTTCATACGGTTCCGCTCTTGCCAGCACAACTTTTTCTGCCGTCGCTCCAAAGGCACTGAACTTTTCCTGTACAATGGCAAATGCCTCCTTTAGTGCATCCGGAGTCAGCTTTACTGCAATTCCTGCATGGGGAACCCATTGATTCGGAAGATATCGTCCCCTGTTACCAACCTCCGCATACTTTAATAATCTTTCATTTACAGTCCTGCAAGTATTCTGTAAGAATTCGTTCATTACCGGACCGAGATAAATAACAAAGGGATTAAATACACCAATATTGGCGAACCAGATAACATCTTTTTTCATCGTTTCTGCAATGTGCTCCATTTCTGAAAGCAGCGCTTCTTCGTTATCGCTAACAAGAGCCGAAACCGTCATATGAGGCGGAATCTTTGACTGTTTCATATAATCACAACCTGTTACTTTTGCAACCTCATCAATCAGTTCCTGTATTTTGTTTTCTGTTTCCCTGTCAAACTCTAATGTTACTGCATAATCCATACTATAATCTCCTTTTCCTAAATTATGTTTCTTCACCGGGCCCTGATGAATAAAAAAACCACCTATCCGAAAGATAAGTGGTCAAAAACAACTATACTAAAATATTATGTTTCTGAAAGCTTATTTTTCTTCGTAACCAAAATATTCACATACAAAATTAGGACACTGCACGTTCTGCTGCACTGTCTGAATAATTTCGTATGTAGTTTCGACCACGAATAAAAACATGAGTTGGCTTCCTTTCTCAAAATATTTTCCTAAATATAAACCTAATCGCTCATTTTGTCAACAGTAATTTTTTCTCCCTCGTTTGCTTCTTCCATCTCAATCTGTTCTTCGCCAACTCCATCTTCAAACCGTACCCGTAATACCGCCTGTGGCCAATTGACGGAAACACATGCCCTTTTTCCCTTTGCCTGTGCTTCTTTGTCAAATATCTGCAGCAGTTCCCCAAGGACTTCCTTTGTCAGATAGCCGCCCCGCCAGTGGAACAAAAGTACCCGCCCTTTCTTTACCGCCTGTTTTGTACGGTTTAGCACATCGTCCATGGTAGTCCAGGAAAGCTTTTTCTCTTTATAATAAAAATGGTCGTTGTCACTGCACACCGGAACCTTCCATATCACAGGTTCATGGTCCCTGAAAATTTGTTTATCCGACAAATTTACATAGTCATACCGCACCGTGCCGTCTTTGGAAAGCGTATTATCAAAGGTGACGTCCAGATGATAATACTGCCCGCCAATCCGGATTACATTCCATGCATGCCGGTATTTAATCCCCTTGTCCGGATTCGCTTCCGATAGGGCAATAATGCACCAGAGGTTCAGTTCATCGCACAAAATCTTGACTGCCTTTGCCATTCCCTCGCAGACAGCCACCCCGTTTCCCAGGGCTCCGATGATTTCATGAGAATACTCCTTTTTCAGCTTATCATATTTCACATTGTTTACGATGAAGTCATGAATAAAGAGTTCTTTCTCCTTTTCCTCCAGACTTGCCGCCTGGTGCGCCAGTTTTTTTACCCTTGACTCCATCGCCTGACGGTGTTCCCCGATTTTATCCTTCGGGAACAGATACTTTGGCGTCATCTCCACCGCCGCTGAATCCGCATAATATTTGTATGAAAAGGTCACGGAATAAAAGATTTCCGGACAATCCATGCGAATCATAAAATAGATGTCCGATAATTCTTTTTGGGAAAGCATTGGTACCGGAAAGGAATCCCTTACATTCAGCAGTCCTTCTTTCATGGCATAATACGCTCTCTGCTGTTCTTTATTTAATTGGTCATAATAGTAATTACCTGCCTTTGCCACCTTCACACCACTTTTCTAATGTCCATTCTTTATTTACTATTAAAATATCCACTCTTCTTCCAACCGCAATGCTTCCCACCTCATTCTCCATTCCCAACGACTTTGCAGGAATAAAGGTAGCACTGTTTACTGCCTGTTCTGCCGGAACTCCGAACTTTATGGCATTTACCATAGCGTCAAATAAACTTATGGTGGAGCCTGCAATGGTGCCATCGGCCAATACTGCCTTACCGTTTTTCACCTTAACCTGCAAGCCTCCGGACTGATATTCCCCCTCCGGCATTCCTGCCGCCGGAATGGAATCCGAAATCAACACCACGCGCTCCGGATACGCTGCAAACAGCAGGCGAATCAGTGCCGGATGCACATGAATTCCGTCACAAATAAGCTCCATATACATGCCGGTATCCATTGC
>JAZQJL010000042.1:0-8468 GCA_045541595.1 Lachnospiraceae bacterium
ATTCCGTACTCTGTTGCTCTTTTACCGATTTCTACTGCAGTGTCGATATTACAGTTACCGCCGCCGTAGCCGTTACCTTCGGAGTCGAACGGATCAACCCACACTCTGACGCGGATATAATTGATGCCGCTTTCTGCAAGAATCCGGAAAACATCTTTTTCTTCGCCGTCGAAGTCGTAATACTTAACGCCGGCTGCTTCCAGTGCAGGAACCTGGGAAGAGTCCATACCGAGAATGAAGTCCTCCGGTAAGTTTTCTACCTTTTCAACATATAAGGAGTCTGACGGAATCGGTTTTACCTCGATTTTGTTTGTCTTGCCGCAACCCGCCGCGCCAATCAGGGCACATACTGCAAACGCTGCTACTGCACAAAGTGTTTTTGCTTTTTTCATACTTTTCCTCCCGAAACTTGTTGTACAACTTGACGAAAGCTCCGGAAACCCCGGTTATGTAGTCAGTTTTTTGCGCAACGGTAGCGCAACTTTTTAGATTACACATAAAGTCTACCAAAGGGGTCTCTCAGTGTCAATGTTCAATTTGTACAGTTGTTATTTATTTTTTTGTGCATATTGCACAATTTTTAGAACACTTGTTCTGCTATTTTCGAAACTTTCGAAAAATTTAGTGCTTTTTTAATGGTACAATTGCATATTTTTTTCGTGTTGTTTCGTTTTTTCTTTTATCTATTTTTATAGCCCCTCTCTACCGTCCGCAATTTATACGGAAGCAATTGCTTTACCGCAATTTGTCTGCCATCAATCACATCCAATAAGGTGTTGCAGGTGACAAAGCCCAGCTTCTTTGCATCAAATTCTACGGTTTCCACCTGGCTGGCCAGAACGGAGCCGGAAACTCCTCCGTAAAACGAAGCTACTTTTACCTGATTTAACAGATTCGGATCTGTTTCCCGCACCTTCTGAATAACATGATTACATATCATATCATCCATACAGACAATACACTCTGCCTTTTTCTCAAGCAGTTCGTCCACTACCTGTTCTATCTTCTGCGCTTTTTCCGCTCCGAAGAACACCAAATCCATCTCTATCGGATGTCCTGCCATGCGGAACGCATCCGCAAACCCTTCGTAGCGGTTTCTTGTTACCACATGGGATTCATTACCGCCTATCAGCCCGATTTTTCGGATTCCCTGATTGAGCAGGTGCTGCGTCAGTTCGCAACAGGCACTTCTGTGATCGTGGTCTACCTGCACCAGTGACATGTCACTGGAACTTCCTACCGCCACCACCGGAATGTTGCGCCTCTTTAAATATTCTGCTGCTGTATCCTCTACCAAGGTACGGCTTAATACCACGCCGTCCACTTTGTGATTGGAAATAATCCGCTCCAATCCGCCAAGGCCACCGGCTGTTGCGTAAACGGTAAGCACATCATAATCCCGCTTTGCCGCCGCTTCGCAAATGCCGCACATACAGTTCTGGAAAAACGGCAGTTCCTGCATGTCGCAATCTGACGGAAGCATTACTGCAATATTAAATGTTTTTGACTGGGCCAGCCCTTTTGCAATGACATTGGGTTTATAATCCATTTTGTCTATGTACATTTGCACACGCCTGCGTGTTTCCTCACTGACTCTGCCCTTTCCGGAGATTGCACGGGACACAGTGGTTTTTGACACGCCAAGGTGTTCTGCTACATCTGCAATTGTTAACTTCTTTTCCACTGCTTCCACGCTTTTGTTACACACTCTCTTCCTTTTTTATAATTTGCACAACCGCGCAACGAATGCGCAATCGGTTGCTCATCACATTTACATAATAACACCCATTTTTAAGTTCGTCAATAGGTAAATTTGCACAACGGAACAACTTAAACGTTTACTTTTTAAGGTTTTTTCTGATTTTTGCGTAACAAGACTTTCCCATCGCGCAAAAAACCCGTGCCATTTTGGCACGGGTTGATATATTATTCTACTTCTTCTCTTTTCATGCGGTCTACATAGGCAAGTAAGCCGCCTTCTTTACGAATCTTTTTATATTCTATGAGATCCATAATATCCTGCTGGTCCGTTTCATCCAGAGTAGCAAATTTACGCAGGAGCAGTAAGTCCATATCGGAAGTTTCTGTTCCGTATAAAAGCTCATCTGCAGTTTTACCGAATAATTCACAGAATCTCTTTAATTCTTCTGTGGATACCTTTCTTTTACCTGCTTCAATTTCTACAATAGCGGTACGGTTTAAGCCCATGATTTTGCCTACTTCATCCTGAGAGTAGCGTAAGGACTTGCGCGCCGCCTTCAGTCTGTCCTGTAATTCGCTCATGATATTAGTCTCCTTTTCTTGGATTTTCTTCAGTATAACACGCTTTGTCTATTTTTACAATAGTTTTTATATATTTTTTCAGACAAGACGTTCGCCCTGCAAATTTGTAATAAGTTTTGTTCCTGTTTCGGATTCCCAGACTTTACGTCCGTTTACAAATCCTTCTGCCCGGGTTCCGTTGTTCTTTATAAGGTAAGAATCCCCTCCGATAATCTGCTCGTATTCCGAAGACTGTCCCCCGGTTCCGCAGATGCCCCAGAAAATCTGCTTCCGTTCTCTGTGAACACCGTACATTCTTGCGGTATATTCCAGTACCGATAACATTGCCGGTCCATAGGCATCCTGCTCCTCTGTATGGCACACCTTGGAAGGAATGCCGGTAAACGGATCATACTGTTGCACAAATATGCACTCTTCCCCAATAGCGTCAAACAGTTTCTTTCCCAGCTCCGGAATCAGCTCATCATAGCCGTAGTTCTCCAATGCACGAATTGCCCGCTGATACGTCAGGGCCTCTGCCTGCCCGCTCCAGTTGTTGGTTGTCACATTCCGAAACAGCGGATCGTTCACCGCTACGGAAGGCAACGGCATTTTTGTCCAGAATTCCCGCGGATTTAACAAATGCTCCTTTACAAAACGGTCCGCCATGTCCCGGGAGATACTTTTCCAATACATGGCCCGAAGCGTATTATGCATCATTGTCGGCAGCACACGATGGTTCTTATCTCTGTCAAGACAGGCTCCCCGTTCCTCGCTCCAAAGGTACTGTCTGATTTTTTGCCGGACCTCCCCGGCCTTCTGCTGCCAGGCATCTGCCAAGCCTTCCTTTCCGAATATCCGGCTGATTTCCGACAAAGTATCCCGACAGGTATAAGAATAACTCATTACATCAATGGATGCCATCGGTACCACCCGGCACCCCTGTGGCGGCACTTCCTCCTCCCAAGCGTCCGGTGCATCTCCATAGCGCATGGCATGGTCCTCTCCGGTATCATACTTACACCAGGTTTCCAGGCAACCGTCTCCGTCGGAATCCCGTACCCGCCAAAGATAGGCATCAAACCGCTCCAGGGTAGAGTACAGAAGCTCCAGAAAATACTTATCTTCTCCCATGAGATAATACATATTCAGCGCCGGAGCCGGAAAGCAAAACCCCTGAAACTTGTTAAACTGCGGAGTCAGCACTCCCTCTATCATGGCAATGCTTCCGGGAATTCGTCCGTCCTCCCGCTGGCATTCCATAAACAAAAGGTTATTATTCAGTCCGGCTTCCATATTTCTCTTGGCATACATTTCACCGCCCATGGGCTGAGTTTCCAGCCAGATTTTTTCATAACCTCCTCCCTCAATCAGCACGTTGCGCCCCGCAAAATCTTTTAAGTTCAGCAAAGATTTTTCTTCCGCGGCATGAAACAGTTTGTCCAATGTTCTGTCTGAAGTTTGAAACCTTACCTCCGTTTGTATCATCGTTCCTTCTCCCATCCTGCAACTGCTGTTTTAAAAGTTCATCACATGTCCTGTATTATTAAGTACAAACCCTTCCGGGAATTCCTTTTTCAGAAGTTCCATACCGGTCTCTCCGGTACAATGAGAAACGCCCACCGTCTTTACGCCATGGACTTTCAGTGCCTTTGCGGTTTCCCTGAGTCGTTCCTCCTCTGCTTCCACCAGATGTGTTCCGCCAAGTATTGCCGTCACCTTCCGGTTCACCGTCCGCTTCACATGCTCTAATATGTTAACAATTCCCACGTGGGAGCAGCCCACCACCAGTACCAATCCGTCCTTCGTTAAAATTCCGAGGGCGATTTCATCCGTAAATAAATCCTGCGTATAACCGGTTTCTGTTTTTATAAAGAACTTGGGATTGACCTTTTCATATGCCGTCACCCGGCCGAAATTCTTAAACAGAACCAGCTTATCGGAAATCCATGTGACATCCTTTTCCACCGTGCGAATCCGCGCCGGACTGCTTTCTCCCGAAAGAAGCTCCTGTCCAAACGGGTTCCCGTTGTATTTATAGCTGCCGTCTTCCAGTAATTTATACTTCGGATTGAAAAATTCTTTTCCTATATAAATAGGAACTTCTTTTTTTTGCAATTTCAAAAATGCCGGCACGCCACCGGTATGGTCATAGTGGCCGTGACTGAGTACCACTTCATCCGCTGTTCTCAAATCCACACCGAGGAGTTTTGCATTTTCTGCAAAGGCTCCGCTTTGCCCCGTATCAAATAATATCTTCTTTTCTTCTGTTTCAATCCACACGGAAAATCCGTGTTCCGCTGCCAACTTTCCGGATTCATCCGCCGTATTTTCAATTAGTGTTGTAATTTTCAGATTCATAAAACACCTTTTCTCCTCCGCTTGATATGCGCATCTTCTAAGGTAGTTATAGCATATTTTGTGTTTATTCACAATCAAATTCCTCTATTTTGTGAAATGAAGAAAAAATTCAAAAATTTTTAAAAAAGTACTTGCATTTTATCGATTCATGGTATATAATCATTTTCGTGCTCAAGAAAATCCAAGCATATAATTAAATACGCATCTCTAGCTCAGTTGGTAGAGCACCTGACTCTTAATCAGGGTGTCCAGGGTTCGAGCCCCTGGAGATGCACTATGAAGTATCGGTTTTGATGTTAAGTCATCGGGGTCGGTGCTTTTTTCTTTGTAAAATTTCCCGAAAAAGCCTTTTAGGGAAACGAAAAAAAACTTTACAAAGCCAGTAAATAAAAGGAATTTAAGCAAATATCACATGTATTTCCAGACCACCTAGTAGACAGAGGTGGTCGCAGATGCTGCAACGCCACTTTATCACGCTAAACACTGCAGAGTTTCACACACTAAAGCGCAAAAAAGAGGCCCACAAAACGGGCCTCAATATCCGGAGCTATGCTCCGGAGCTACCGCGGACGTACGAACAATTCTAAAAAACAGAATTGTCCTAGTCCTTTGGTCTGGTTTACATTCTTTTACACCATTCATCAAACTCTTTTAATTCATCCTCTGTTGGTTCATCTTCTGGTCTACCTTTATCAAATCCATAAATACAACCCGTATAAAAAGTGCAGCAAAATGTATCTTCATATGTTTCAACCCAATCCGGATATTTAATAAATCCAAATTCACATCCTTGACAAAATTTCATTACAGGATCTATACATCTTTTCGGTTTACTCATATCAATAACCCCTTTCAAAAAAAATCAGATCCTATTTATAAATTGGATACTTTACAATAGAATACTCCGCAGCCATCTGCAGATAAATCTTAGTAGTATTATAATCTGTATGTCCCATCATCATCCGGAGACAAGCTCCGGAACTACCGCGGACATACGGACAATTCTAAAAAAGCAGAACTGTCCTAGTCCTTTGGTTTATTTATCCAACACATTACATAACCGGACATAAAAAAAACCGTTAAAATAAGTACAATTAAAACAATCTGAGCAATATCAAGTTTTGTAATATTAATCACCCCCTGTTCAATAATCTTTCACACTATTTTGGCATTCTAATTTTGTTGTTCCTTACTACTTTTAATATAAAAATAAATATGATATAACTCTTCAATATCCAACTTTTCTAGTGCACTACGTTTCCAATTAAATTTATCTACAAAACCGCCAGTCCATGAACATAATCCTTCATCTATTAGTTCCTTCATATACTTAAAATCCGGAGCTACAGAAGTAACCAAATTCACAAAATCATCATGATCCAAACAAACTAATATCTCATTTTCCATATCAATACCCTTTCTCAAAGAAAATCGGATCCAACTGGTAAATTGGATACTTTACAATTTCATATTCCGCAGCAAGCTGCAGATACGTTTTGGTTACATTGTAATCAGAATGACCTAACATAACACGCAGCTTCTCCAGGTTACCACCACCCATAATATAGCTGGTAGCAAAAGTATGCCGGCATAAATGAGCATGCACCCGAGTAATACCGGTACGCTTTTTCAATTTAGAAAACAATTGTTTAATTGCTTCCGGTTTTAACTGATTACCTGACTTATCAAGAACTAAATATTCTCCACCGGATTTATAATAATTAACCCACATTTTAAGTCTGGGACAAAGAGGAACAATCCGGTTCCGGTTAAATTTAGAATTTCTGATCAGAAGCAAATTATTTTCTAAATCAATATCCTGATACTTTAAATTACAAACTTCTGACTCCCGAAGTCCTGCATCTAGCATCAAACGAAAAATAATCCTATCTCTTGGGCTATACAATTCACGCAAAATTACCTTCACATCGTCTGCAGATAATGGCTGTTTTATTTTAGGATCCGGACGAGGAAGCTTAACACCTTTAGAAACATTCTTTTCTAAATATCCCTCATCATAAAGCCATCTGCAGAACACCTTTATTGTACGCATATAAGTCTGAATAGTAACACTCCGGATATTCTCATCACGCATATGTATTACATACTTTCTAATTACATCCGTTGTTAACTCTTCCATCTCTTCCGGAGCATACTGAAGAAATCGGCCAATATGATCAGAATAATTTTCTATTGTTTTTGGAGCACAATAAACCTTTTTATCCTGCAGGAACTCTGCAGCTACAACCTGCAGCTTCATGACACTTTACCTGCAGAACCACCAACACCTCCTAACCAATCATCCGGATCAACATATTCTCCGGTAAGCTTATCTAATAGTAAGAAATTATGATCATAATTTTCCTCCGGCATTACCTCAGCCAACAATTCTTTATTAAACTGTTTTGCACGAATTTCTTTGTATCTTTTTGCTTCTTTAATATCATTATCATTTAAACGTAAAATTGCTTCCATGGCATCAGAAACAGGGCTATCATTATTTAAGCCCTTCATATACATTCCATAGGTTACAACTTTATGAATAATAGCTTTCTTCATTTTCTCTGCAGAAAGCTGCCGTTTATAAATACGCTGCATCTTTAAACCATTTGGTACCGGCGCGGCATCAACCAACCTTGTCCTCCGGAGAGCAACCCAAAAACCACAGTTTGGTCTTCTGGATTTATTTGAATCTCCATTTTTCTCAACCAACCGAAAAACCGCATCTGTTAAATAGTCAACTATCAATCTATGATTATCCAAAAAATCATAAATACGCTTTACTTCTCCTGCGCCCGTGTTATCCTTAATCGGTAAAATCTTATAACTCTTCGATGCTTTACGTGTTAGCTGATACTCTACATTAATGATCATATTCACCGGAGGAGTCAGCTGATCAGCAAGAGCAATCATAGCATCTGTATAACTTCCAGATTCTTCATGCTGCTTAATTAAATTCTTACAAGCCTGCCGATGCAACTCATTAGTACCATGCTGAACATAAAAATTAAGCCGAGCAATAGTTACATAATCCCAGGATTGTTTTAAATAAGCACGCTCATATATATCAAAATCATACCGGTTAATAAGGCCATGGAATAACCAGGTTTTTAAAAAGAAAGCTTTATAACCTTGCTGTACAACTTCCATTGTTTTATTATAAATACGAAGAAAGGTCTTACCACCTCGTTCTCCACGGGAATAATATGAAAAATCTGAATCACTGGATCCTCTATCATTATAAATATACGTCGTACGTTTACCTAAACGAGTACAGCGCATAGCATCCATATTCTCTTTTGTAAAGAACCGGCTAGGATCCTCCAAATAATTAGAGTGCCAACAAAAGTCTGTACGGTTCTCTTTAACCTCCTGGATAGTTAAATAATACATATCACAAATAGCTTTTACCCATGTATAGGACTTTTCAAAAGCATCATGTACACCATACAGCCATAACATTTCAGAACGGATCTGTACAATAATTTCACTTGTTACAGAAATTTCATCTTCATTACCAGGTACCACGGTAGCCATAATAATATCAAACATATCCGGCAATTCTAAAGTGAAATTATAATACTTACCAAATTTTAAATTAGATAAATTCAAATAATCACCCATCCCAGGAACAAACAGCTGCATCACCTTACCGGTAAACTGTTTCTTTGCCTGTTGAATCTGCAAGCGCTCCACAGCACGACGAAAAGCCAGCACATTTTTGTCCTGGCTTTCTACGGTGAAATCCTCCTGCAGTTTGATACTATAATAAAAAGTATCAATATTATGTAGAAATTTTTTAGTTTTACATTCAAACCAATAAGAATGATCTTCTTCGCTCATTT